>JBBRIO010000269.1:0-7151 GCA_038220855.1 Bryobacterales bacterium
CGTTCATCATGGTCATGACGGAGGTGTAGGCGATGCGACGGTGTTCGAGGAGTTGCTCGTAGACTCCGCGCACGGTGGCCGAACCGGCCTGCCAGACGACCTTCATGATTTCTAGTTCCTGGGGCGTCAACGGCGCTGTGGCCTCGTTCATACTAATACGTTAGTACGAACGAGGGGCGAGTGCAATAGTTAGTTTAAGCGTTGTTGGGCGGCTCCGAGGACTTCGCCTTGCTTCGGCGATTGGACGAAGACGACGAGACGCGTCGAGCCGGGGAGGTCTTCGAGATCGAATTGGCCGGAGGGGTCGAGGTTGACGAGACGGCGGACGACGGCCACGTGGGCGAGTTGGCGGCCGGAGTTTTCGCCGCGGGGGACGGCGGTGGGAGTGGGGTCGGCGGCGAGGGCGGCGACGAGGGTTGCCTTAGGAGGGATGGCTCCCGTTACGCGGCCTTTGAGGCGACCGTTACTTCGTTCGAAGTCAGTGATGGCGAGAGCGATTTGGGGCCTGGTGGCCGCTTGGCGGGCGGCGGCGAGGAGCTTGGCCGAGTCGCTGCCGACGAGTTGGGCTTGGCCATGGACAACGGCTTGGGGGGTGTAGACGCCGTCGAGGGAGAAGCGTTGGCCGTAGCGTTGTTGGCGGGCGGTGAGGGCGGCGGAGGAGTAGGGGTCGGTCCAGCCGAGGCGATTCCAGTAGTCGACGTGCTCACTGAGGACGAGGAATTCAATGCCGGGGACGGGTTGCTGATCGAGTTGAGCCAGGACGCGGTCGGCGGGGGGGCAACTGGAGCAACCTTGGGAGGTGAAGAGTTCTACGAGGATGGATACGGCGAGGAGGAGCATGCCTGGGATTCGCTTGGCGCGGTAAATAAGTTACGGCGCGGGTTTGAGGAGTTCGGCGATGAACAGGGTTACAGTCGCCCTGTTCGACCGCTTGGGGGCCGGCGAGGACGGCGGACAGCCCGTTGTCGACGAGCATTTCGCCGTCAAAGGCGTTGGATTCGGTGACGCCATCGGTAAGCGGGCAGATGCGGTCGCCGGTCCTGCTGTCGGGGCTGGGTATCCGTTGCTGGCGTGCCTGCTGTTTCCATTGTTGCCGGCGCCGCTGGTCGTTGAAGAGGGGGTGGTGTGCGGAATTCGGCGTGATCGGTGGCGGCCAGTATTCCGCCGTCAAAGGCGGTGGATTCGGTGACGCCATCGGTAAACGGACAGATGCGGTCGCCGGTCCTGTTGTCGGGGCTGGGTACCCGTTACTGGCGTGGCTGCTGTTTCCATTGTTGCCTACTCCGCTGGTGGTTGAAGAGGGGGTGGCGTGTTGAGTTCGGCGTGATCGGTGGCGGCGAGCATTTCGCCGTCAAAGGCGGAGGATTCGGTGACGCCACCGGTAAACGGGCAGATGCGGTCGCCGGTCCTGCTGTCGGGGCTGGGTACTCGTTGCCGGGATGGCTGCTGTTTCCATTGTTGCCGGTTCCGCTGGTGGTTGAAGAGGGGGTGGCGTGGCTGGTGGTGGGGCTTCTCGGCTTTGCTTTGGGTGCCTGTGGTCTGAGGATTTGTGCGGCGGGGCTCCATACGGCAGGGGGCGCGACTGGGGGCTGCGGCTGCGTGCGTGGGCAGGGCGAAAGCGAATACACTAGCGGATTGCCTATGCTTACTCGCCGATCGCTTCTCGCGGCCCTAGCGGCCCCTGCGCGCCCGAACGTGATTGTGATTCTGACGGATGACCAAGGGTATGGCGACCTTGGTTCGTACGGGGCGGCGGACGCCAAGACGCCGCACTTGGATCGCTTGGCGAAGGGCGGGATTCGCTTTACGAACTGGCATGCGAATTCGCCGGTTTGTTCGCCGTCGCGGGCGTCGGTGTTGACGGGGAAGTACCCGCAGCGAACCGGGATTGCGCAGGTGTTGAATTCGAAGCCTACGTTTGATGTGGTGGGGTTGAAGGGCGGAGAGGTTTGTCTGGCCAAGGAGTTGCAGCAAGCAGGCTACAGGACGGCCGCAATCGGCAAATGGCATTTGGGTTCGGCGCCGGCGAGCCGGCCGCTGGCGCAAGGATTCGACGAGTTCTTTGGGTTTTATTCGGGTTGGGTGGACTACTATTCCCAGCGCTACTACACGCTGGGGGGGACCCCGGGCGCTTCGGGTCCGCCGCCCCAAAACATTTTTCATGATTTTTGGGAGGGGACGAAAGAGATTTTTCCGGAGCCGGAGTATCAGACCGAATTGTTGGGGCGGCGGGCGGTGGAGTTTGTGCGGCGGCAGAAAGCGGGGCAGCCGTTTTTCCTGTATCTGCCGTTCGGGGCCCCGCACTATCCGATGATGGCTCCGCAGCGGTATGTCGACCGGTTCCCGGCGACGATGGACCGTGATCGGCGGATGCACTTGGCGATGATCGCGGCGATTGATGATCAGGTGGGGGCGTTGGTTCGCGAATTGAAGGGGAAAGGGGTGGAAAACAACACGATCGTCTATTTTCAGTCCGACAACGGGGCGACCGAAGAGACGCGGGCGGACCACGAGGGGCGGCCGTATCGGGGCGGGAGCAACGGGGCGTTGCGCGGTTGGAAGGGGAGCCTGTTTGAAGGGGGGCACCGGGTGCCGACGCTGCTTTCCTACCCTGGTCAATTGAAAAGCCGGGTGGAGGAGGCGACGGGGTTAGGGATGGATTTGCTGCCGACGGTGCTGGGGCTGGCGGGGTTGCCGGTGCCGAAGGGGATCGACGGGGTGAACCTGACGGGGGCGCTGCGGCAGGAGAGCGCGTGGCCGGAACGGACGGTTTATTGGGAGTACGACAATCAGCGGGCGGTGCGGCGGGGAGCATGGAAGCTGGTGGTTGACCCGCGGCCTTCGCTGCTGCTGCCGAATGAAAAGTTGACTTGGCTGTCGAACTTGCAGGAAGACCCCGGGGAGACGCGGAACTACGCGGCGAGCCACCCGGAGGTGGTCGCGGAACTTTCTCAAGCGTGGGCGGCTTGGCACTGGTAGGATTCAGTTCATGTGGATCGCTTTTCTGGCCGCGGCCAGTTGTCTGCCTTGCCACGAAGAGATTGTGCGGACGTACGCGCAGACGGGGATGGGGCGGTCTATTACGCGGCCGACGGTGGAGAACCCGGTTCGGCAGGAGGGGTCGCACGGATCGGCTCGTTGGGTAGTGCTTTGGAATAACAAACAGTTGATCCATGCGATTAACGATGAGGCGCGGCCGATGCAGTGGGCCGTGGGATCGGGGCATGAGGGCAAGAGCTATCTGCTGCAACTGGGAGACGCGCTGTTTCAATCGCCGCTGTCGTGGTATGCGCGGCGGCGGTCGTGGGACTTGTCGCCGGGCTTCCGGAGCGACCATCGGCTATCGTTTTTGCGGCCGGCGACGGCGGAGTGTTTGGGTTGCCATGCGGGGGCAGCGGCGCCGATTGCGGGGACGGTGAACCGATATGCGGCGGAGGCGATCCCGGAGCCGGGGATCACTTGTGGGCGGTGCCACGGCGACGGTAGCGGGCACGTGGCGCAGCCGAGGCGGGGGAACATCGTGAACCCGACGCGGCTAGGGCAGGCAGCGCGGGATAGCGTTTGCGAGCAGTGCCATCTTTCGGGTTCGGCCCGGGTGACGAACCCGGGGAAGCAGTTCAGCGACTTCCGCCCGGGGCTCAAGCTGGAGGACGTTTTTTCGGTGTATGTGCAGGCGGTGCCGACGAGTACGGATCGGATCAAGGTGGTGTCGCATTCCGAGCAGTTGGCGATCTCGCGGTGCTCGATTGCGTCGAGCGGGAAGCTGTGGTGCGCGACCTGCCACGACCCGCATCGGGAGCCGGTCGATGCGGTTGCTTATTATCAGGCGAAGTGCGTAAACTGCCACGCGCAGACGAAGCCGCATGGCGATGATTGCGCGACCTGCCACATGCCGCGCACGGACGCAGTGGACGGGGGGCACACGGCTTACACGGACCATCGCATTCGGAAGCCGGGGGTGCCGAAGATGTTGCTCGAACGCAGCACCGACCTGCGGGCTTGGCGGGAGCCCGCAGGGGCGCTGAGGTCGCGCGGGCTAGGGCTGGCGTATGCCGGGACGGGACAGTTAGAGAAGGCTTATGCGCTGCTGAAAGACGTGCCGGGGGATGCGGCGGTGAACGACGCGCTGGGGCTGATCTTCCTACGGGCGGACCGGGCGGCACTGGCGGTGGCGAGCTTTACGCTGGCGGTGGAGGCGGATCCGCGGAACAGTGCTCGGCGGCTGAATCTGGCGGCGGCGTACTTTGCGGCAGGAAATCTGGTGAAGGCTAAGGCGCAGGCACAGGAGGCCATTACGCTGGAGCCGCTGCTGCAGGATGCCTATGTTTTGATGGCGGAAATCGAACCAGGCCGCGCCGAGTATTGGCGCGACCTGTTTGCGAAGAAGCTGCGTTAGAAGATCAGCTTCAAACCGAGTTGGACGTTGCGGGGGCCGATCTGCGTCGAGTTAATTCGCCCAAAGGCCGCATTCGTGAAATCGGTGATGGGATTGCCGAAGACGACACGGTTGAGAGGATTTTGAACTTCGACGCGGAACTGGGTAGTGACCCGCTCGGCGATTTTGTTCTGCTTCATAAAGGCAAAACTTTCGTCGAGCCGGCCGGGGCCGCGGACCTCTAGCCCCCGTGCGGCGGTGCTCAACTGGCCGGGTGCGGGGTTGGCGAAGGCCGAGCGGAGGAGATAGGCATTTTTCGCGGGATTGTTAGGGTCGTAGTCGCCCATCGCGATGTCGGAGCGGACATTGGAGGCAACGACGTTGGGCCGCAAACCGAGGTTGAAGTAGGGCAGCTGGTTGGAGGTGGTGGGGAAGAGCCGGGCACCGGAGCTGTAGCTATTGACGGTGGCTAACTGCCAGCCTTTGAGGAAAAAGTTAACGGCCCTGTTCTCAGTCTTGAACGGGACGTTGTAGACGAGCGAGAAGGTGAGGACGTGGGGGTAATCGGAGGGATGATACGACTTTTCGCGCAGCAGGGCGTCTTGCTGGGCGGGATTGGAGTCGAACATGGCGGCGTCGGTGAGGAACTTGGACCAGGTGTAGGCGACGGTGCCGGTGAGACCTTTGGCGTAACGTTTATCGAGCTTGTATTGGAAGCTGTGATAGCTGGAGTTTCCGAAGGTGGAGCCGTAGACGGAGACGCCGCTGTACTGGGGAAAAGGCCGCAGGGCTTGGTTGACACGGGCGAGGCCGCCCCAGAGGGTGGAGAAGCCGGCGAAGGGTTCCGAGAAGCCCGCGGCGCGCGCTTGGGGCGAATTGATGTTGGCCGTAAGAAGGGAGGTCGGCAGGTTCCAATACTGCTGGGGCAGTTGATTGAGCGCTTGGGTGTTGGCCAGGTGGCGTCCGGCGTTGGCGACGTAAGAGAAGCTCATGGAGATGTCGCTGGCGAACTGGTGTTCGACGGCCAGATTCCACTGGAGCTTATAGGGAAGCCGGTAGGCGGAAGGGATGACGGCGGTAACGCTTTGGCCGTTGGCGGCGGTGGCCTCTTTGACGGGTGGGCGGCGGAAATTTTGCGGGAAGCCACCGTCCCAGTTAAAGGCCGAGGTGGTGCCGCCGTCGGCTGAGGCGAAGGAGGCGGTGGTGGCGTAGCCGAAGGCGGGTAGGCCGTTGCCCTGGTTAATGTAGTTCGAGTTGAAGACGCCGGTGCCGGCGCGGATAACGGTTCGATTGGTTAAGCGGTAGGCGAGACCGAGGCGGGGCGCGTAGTTATTCCAGAGGACGTCGAGATAACGGTTGCTGACCCCATTCTGGTTGCCGAAGAGCATGGCTCCCGGACGATTCCCCGCCCCGGCGTTGGGTACGCCGATATCGACGTAAGAGATCCGGCCGAGGGGATCGCTGTGGGGGATGATGGGCTCCCAGCGGAGGCCGAGAGTGAGGGTGAGTTTCTTCGTCAGCTTCCAGGTGTCGTCGGCAAAGAAGCCGAAGACGGTGTAGCGGCCGCCGGGGAGAGAGTCGCGGAAAAAGGCGCTGCCGTTGTAAGTTTCGCCGAGGAGGAAGCTGGCGAAGGCATCACCGGAGGCGGCGACGCCGGGCAGGCCGGTGGTCTCGCGGCGGTAGCGGAAGGTTCCGCCGCCGTTGCCGAAGTTGCGGTAGTTGTCGCGATGGCGTTGGACTTCGGCACCGAACTTCAGGGTGTGGTTGCCGCGGATCATGGTCAGGGTGTCGAGGGCGGTGAAGGTGTGGAAATAGTTATCGCTGCCGACGTCACTTCCGAATCGGGTGTAGCCTTCGGTGTCGAATAGAACGGTAGGCGTATAGTCGAATTGAAGCCCGCGAAGACCCAGCTTGCCGCCGTTGGGTTGAGTCCAGCCTTTGTCGGCGGCGACGGAGAAGTTGGGGTTGCGGAAGCGCGAATAGCCAAGCCCGATGTGGTTCAGGGTGGTCGGAGTCAGGTTTTGGTCGATGTTCACGTGGAGGACGTTGGTACGCACTTTTTGGAGGTTGTAGTTGAGGATGAGGGTGGCGGCTTCTCCGCCGACGGGCAGGAGACGCGAAGGGCCGGGGCTTTTGATGGACGGACGATAGGTGTCGTTATACATGCCGCTGACGCGGGTTTTGGGCGTAAAGGTGTGATCTATTTTGAAGCCGGAGGTGCGTTCATCAGCACGGGGACTCGCGAGGGGGGCGATGGAGTTGTTGACGAGACCGGCCAGTTCGGGGGCCGGGATGAACGGCAGCATGACGGAGGAAACTTTGCTGAAACGGTTGGAAGGGATGCGATTGCCGGCAAAGGGAGTCCGGCTTCCCGCCACGGCAGAACTGGCCGGGTCGTAGATGATCCTGCTGCCCAACTCACTGAAGTCGCCTTGGGTCATACGGGAGGTCGGCAGGGTGTTCAGTCCGGCCAGTGCACCGCCTCGACGGTAGAACTGGTCAAAGGAGAAGAAGAAGAAAGTTTTGTCTTTGCCGTTGTAGATCTTCGGCAAGACGACCGGGCCGCCGATGGTTCCACCCCATTCGTTCTGTTTGGAGGGGGCGCGGGAGGAGGGGAAAAAGCCGCGGGCGTCCAACTTTTCGTTGCGGAGAAACTCGAAGGCGCTGCCATGAATCCGGTTCGTTCCGCTCTTCATGGTGAAGCTGGTGATGCCCCCCATCGCGTGGGCGTACTCGGCGGAATAGTTGTTCGTAATGAGCTTGAACTCGGCGATGG
>JBBRIO010000270.1:0-7147 GCA_038220855.1 Bryobacterales bacterium
CGGGTTGTACACCGGTGGCTTAATCTTTCTCGTCCGACTGCGCCGCATCCCCGCGCCCTCCCCCGGGCCCGCATCCGCTTCTATCCCTCGCTCCTCGCTACCCATCGCCGCCAAAATCGCCTGCTGTACCTCTGCTCTGAAGTCACCATTCGCCGGCGACGAATCCACCGCCCAGGCCACCGAGATACCATCGACCCCTCGGTACATCCAAGCCAACCCGTGGTCATGCAGCGCCCCGCTCTGCGCCAATCCCCCCTCGCCAACGATGTTTACGAAACGAACCAGATCCGGCATCGAAGCCGCCAATCCCGCCGCCCCGCCCCATTGCCTTACCGCCGGCGTCGTGCTCAATCCCGTCCGCGCCATTCCCAGCGGAGCCAATACCCGCTCCCGGACAAACGCCTCATAAGCTTGCCCGCTTACCTTCTCCACGATCGCTCCGAGCAACAGAGCCCCCACATTCGAATACTGCCGGCGCGACCCGGGCGCAAAATCCAAAGGCTTGCCGGCGATCTCCCGCAGAATCTGCCCCGTCGTTCGCCCAGCTCTCATCGCCGCCGCTACGACATCCTCGTCCCGCCCCGTGACCGTCCGATCCCATCCCCCGGAATGCTCCATCAGATCCCCAACCGTGATCAAATCCAAGCGACGATCTCGCCGCCAAGGCACGAACTCCGGCACAATCGCCCACGCGGGCTCATCCAACCGCAGCCGGCCCTCACTCACCAAAACCATCGCCGCCGCCACAGTAATCGGCTTCGAGCAACTGGCAATCGGGAAAACCGCATCGTCCAAAGCGCGACCAAACCCACGCGTCACCACGAACTGCCCGTCCACCGCGATCGCCAACGCCCCGCCCGAAATCCCGTACTTCGCCAAAACTCCAGCAAATGCCCACTCCGCCGCCGCGCCCTCTGGCGTCCCGGCCCAAACCGGCAAACAAGTCATTGCAATAGCGGCAAGATTGCGGACAATAGGCGAAAGGCTTTTCATGCGTCCCTCAAGTAGTTATCGGCTCGTAGTGGCTTTCACTTTAGGCCTTTGCCTTTGGGCGCAGCAACCCCGTCGCGTCATCGTCGATACCGACGCCGGCACCGACGACCTCCTCGCCGTCCTCTTCCTCCTCCAGCGCACCGATATCCAAATCGAAGCCATCACCACCGTCCACGGCCTCGCTAACCCCGCCGCCGGAGCCGAAACCGTCTCCCGCCTCCTCGCCTACTGCAACCATCCCAAAATCCCCGTCTTCATCGGTGCCGCCCGCCCCCTCGAAGGCACCGCCGCCTTTCCCCCCGACTGGCGCGCCGCTGCCGACCGTCTCCTCCGCCAACTCCCCGTCTCCACCGTCCCCCCCAAAAACGAACCCGCCGCCGCCTTCCTCAAACGCCGCCTCCTCCAAGGCCCCCCCGTCGACGTCCTCGCCCTCGGCCCGCTTACCAACTTCGCCCTCGCTCTCCGCGACGAACCCCGCCTCGGCTTCGCCGTCCGCGAACTCACTTGGATGGGAGGAGCCCTCCGCGTCCCCGGTAACGTCCCCGCCTCTCCCCATGCCGAATGGAACGCCTTCCTCGATCCCATCGCCCTCGAACGCGTCCTCGCCACCGGATGGAAACTCCGCTTCGTCGGCCTCGACGCGACCAGCCAAGTCCCCGTCACCATCGCCGATCTGGAACGGATGGAGGCCCTCCGCCTCAATCCCGCCACCTGGCTAGCCGTCGAACTCCTCCGCACCGAAGCCGCCTCCATCGCCAAAGGTCAGTACTTCGCCTGGGACCCCCTCGCCGCCGCCATCCTCGTCGCCCCCTCTCTGGCCCAATTCGAGAACGTCGCCATTGATGTCCGCAAACGTCTGAACCAACGCGGACGACTCATCCGCGTCCCGGCCATCAAGCCCAACATCACCTTCGCCATCTCCGCCGACGCCGCCCGGTTCAAGCGCCTCTTCTGGTCTGTGTTACTTTTGTAACGAAATCGACACGGTTGTGGCATTCTATTGTAAACCTCATGGGAGACACTAGGAAGCTTATGAACTACTCAAGACTGGGTCAGACGATTGCTTTAGCCCTACTCGCTTCGACCGGAATGGCCCTGGCCCAATCGACTTTGGGCGTGGTCGTAGGAACTGTCAAGGATGGATCCGGTGCCGTCCTCACCGCGGCATCCATCCGACTCACCAACTCGGGCGAGAACACCACCCGCGACGGCAAAGCCACCGCCGATGGCAGCTTTGAGTTCCAGAACGTCAAGCCCGGCGTTTACTCCGTCAAGGTCTCCGCCCCCGGCTTCCGCGCATTCGTCGCTTCCGATATCCGCGTCGCCGCCCGCCAAACCGTCCGCGTCGATGCCGACATGCAGCTCGGTGACGTCACCCAGGTCGTCGAGGTCTCCTCCTCCGCCGGCGTCATCGCCACCGACTCGCCCATCATCTCCTCCACCCTCTCCGCTGAAAAGGTGCTGAACCTCCCCGGTAACGTCCGCGGCGTCAGCACCAGCCCCTACGCCCTCATCGCCACCCTCCCCGGCGTCCAAGCCGACAACGGCGGCGGCTACTCCATCCAGGGCGGCCTCCCGGCCCAGAGCGAATCCTCCGTCGATGGCATCTCCATCACCGCCGCCACCGGCAACTCCCCCCAAAGGAACCTCTTCCCCAGCGTCGAATCCATCGCTGAAATCCGCGTTCAAGGCGTCGGCAACAACGCCGAGTTCGGCCAACCCGGCGACGTCACGGCCATCTCGAAAGGCGGCTCGAACCAGCTCCACGGTGCCGGCTTCTGGTACCACC
This sequence comes from Bryobacterales bacterium, assembly GCA_038220855.1. Classification (GTDB taxonomy): domain Bacteria; phylum Acidobacteriota; class Terriglobia; order Bryobacterales; family Bryobacteraceae. The sequence continues at coordinate 2,783 of JBBRIO010000270.1, forward strand.
AAAATCGCGCCCTCGACGCCCGCTCCTTCGGCCAAGCCGCTCTGCCCTCGAAGATCTCCAACGTCTTCGGCTTCACCATCGGAGGCCCGCTCGTCCTCCCCAAACTCTACAACGGCAAGAACCGGACCTTTTTCTACTTCACCTACGAAGCCCTCCGCCTACCCCGCCAGTTGACCATCCAAAACACCGTCCCCACCGCCGCCATGAAAGCCGGCAACTTCAACGGCGAACCCGGAGTCATCGTCCGCGACCCCCTCACCGGCCAACCCTTTCCAAACAACACCATCCCGGCCAACCGAATCAACCCCATCGCCCGAGCGATTCTGCCTTTTTACCCTGACCCGAACCAAGGCAATACCAGCCGCGTGGCCAACGCCAACTACATCAACAACCTCGATGGCACCACCCGCAGCAACCAGTTCGATGTCCGCATCGACCACCAGTTCTCGTCCAAGCACATGATCTTCGGCCGCCTGTCGCAGAAGCAGAACCCTTCGCAGTCCACCAACACCCTCCTGCTCCCGAACGACGCGACCTTTAACGATCATCGCCAAGCGGTCGTCAGCTACACCTGGACCATCTCGCCCACCCTCCTGAACGAATTCCGCGGCGGCATCTCGTTCTCAAAAAGCGGATCGGAGTTCCTCTTCGATGGCCGTAGCTTCTCCAACTCCCTCAACCTGCAGGACATCCAGAAGGACATCTTCTTCAATGCCCTGCCCGCCTTCGGCATCCAGAATCTCACTGGCTTCTCAAAAGGGCGCCCCGGCCGCGGCGCCAGTTGGAACACCCAGTACATCGATAACCTCACCTGGAGCAAAGGCAAGCACACCGTGAAGTTCGGCGTCGCCATTCGCCAGCTTCGGGCTCAAAGCAACCTCGGCTTCACCACCGGCGACAATTACGGCAACTATAGCTTCTCCGGTAACTTCTCGAACGCCCCGTTCGGAGACTTCCTGCTCGGCGCACCCATCCAGACCAGCGTTTCGGTCGTCCAGTCCGACAACGACGGTCGCGGCACCCATTACCAAGCCTACGTCCAGGACACCTTCCGCGCCACCTCGCGCCTCACCCTCGACCTCGGCCTTCGCTACGAGTTCCAGCCCGGCTACAGTGACGCCGGCTTCAACATCGCCAACTTCGATCGGACCGTGCCCGTCACCGGTCGCGTCATCACCATGTCCGATCCCCAAGCCATTAAGCTGGTCGCTCCGGCCACCCTGCTTAGCGTCAACGCCTGCCCCGCCGCCGCCATCGGCGGCGTGCCCTGCACCCCGTTCGTCACCGCCAAGGAAGCCGGCCTGCCGGAAGCTCTCCGCAAGAACTACGCCACGCAGTTCCTGCCCCGGCTCGGTTTCGCTTACCGCCTCGGCGACAAGACCACCGTTCGCGGCAGCTACGGCATCTACAACATGGCTTTGCTCGGGTCCGTCTTCTTCTCGCTCACCGGCACCGTCCAGAGCGACGTTCGCCAGTTCAACAACGCCGGATCCGACGGCCGCCCGCTGTTCTACCTCCCCCAGACCCGTCCCTCTGGCGTCGCCGGCGTCCGCGGCGGCTCGCTCGGAACCTTTGAGTTCCGCACCGCCAACCAGATCGATTTCCGCCCCCCTTACATGATGCAGTGGGGCCTGTCCATCGACCGTCAGGTCACCAACTCCATGGGCCTGCGCGTCTCCTACATCGCCAACAAATCGACCAATCTCCCCTGGGCGCCGGACCTGAATCAAGCCCAGCCTTCCACCAACTTCTTCACCCAGCGTCCCTTGACCGATCGGCCGTTTCCAAACTGGGGCCTCATCTATAGCCGCGACGCCGGCGCGAACTCCATCTACCAGGCGTTCCAGACCGAACTCAGCCGCCGCTTCTCGAAGGGCCTGACCTTCAACGCGGCTTATACGCTGGCCAAGCACCTCGGCGACAACGCCGGCCCCGCGAACACGAGCTTCGCCGGCGAAACCGGCGGCGGTCGCGTGACCAACTCCCAGAATCGGCGTGGCGACCGCGGTGACGTCTACGCCACCCGTCGCCACCGCAGCATCAATACCCTCGTCTACGAGCTGCCCTTCGGCAAAGGCCGCCAGTTCATGGCATCCGCCAACCGCGCTGTCGACGCCATCCTCGGCGGCTGGCAGATCTCGTCGATCCTGAGCCTCCAGAGCGGACCGTTCCTGACGCCGATCTTCAACGGCGGTGATCCATCCGGCACCAACGCTCCCGCCCGCGGCACCCAGCGCCCCGACCGTCTCGGAGACGGCTCGGTCGCTAGCCCCGACCGGAGCGTATGGCTCGACCGCAACGCCTTCGTCTGCCCCGGCCGCACGGTCGGCGCGACACAGTTCAACTGCGCCGTCGGTGCCGTCCCCAACCGCGACCCGAACCCGATCGGCCGCTTCGGCAACTCCGGCGTCGGCATCATCACCGGCCCCGGAACCTTCGGCTGGAACATGGGCATGGCCAAGACCTTCTCGCTCATCGAGCGGGTCAGCCTCCGCATGGAAGCGTCGTTCACCAACGTCCCGAACGCCGTCAACCTCGGCGACCCGGACACGAACATCACCAACAACAACTTCGGCCGCATCACCGGAACCCGCGGAGTCGATTTCGGTGGTGGCCGAACCGGTCAGGTAGGCATGCGACTCCAGTTCTAACTGGTGTCGTCCCCCGACGGCGCGGAGACGTTCCGCCGCGCCGTCGGAAGCCTCATCGGCCCGCCCTTGACTGGCCTTCGGCGACCGCCACGCCGCTGGCGCCCATGACATCAACACCCGCCGTTACCCCTTCGGCTGAACCGCGGATCCCTCCACGTAGATTCAGCAACGACCGCAACGGCCATGGAGGTCTGCCACTTCATTGTGGACTGGATAAGGCCCCTCCCGGATTTATTTGTACCTGCGATCGCTACGCCGCTGGCGCCTATGTCAGCAACACCCGCCTTTGCCCCTTCGGCCGAACCGCAGATCCCTCCATGCAGATTTCCTGTCTACGACTTCAGCTTTAACTGGGGCCGTGTTACCTTGCTGTAGGGAGTCGTCGAATTGAAAATAGCCGTTTGTGGCCTCTGGCATCTGGGCACTGTTACTGCAGCCTGTCTCGCCTCCGCCGGACACGAAGTAGTGGGCCTGGATGAAGACCCGGCCTTGATCGATCAGCTCTCTATCGCCGTTTTACCGGTCGCCGAGCCTGGGCTGGCGGATCTAACTTCCGCCCAACTCACTGCTGGTCGGCTGCGCTTTTCGACCGACTTAGGCCAGACCGCTGGCGTCGACGTTGTCTGGATCGCCTACGACACTCCCGTCGATGAGGCCGACCGCGCCGACACCGCGTTTGTCCAGGATCGGGCGCTCCGAGCCATCGCCGCTATGCGGCCGGGCGCGGTTTTGCTCGTTAGCTCGCAGATGCCCGTCGGCTCCGTCGCCCGCCTCGCCGCGGCGGCGGGACGGACCGATATCCATTACGCCTGCTCGCCGGAAAACCTGCGGCTCGGTAAGGCGATCAGCGTCTTCATGCAGCCCGATCGCTTCGTGATTGGGGTCCGTGATCAGGCGGCGCGGGACATCCTGACGGCCGTATTTGCGCCCATCACCGATCGGCTGGAATGGATGTCTGTCGAATCGGCCGAAATGACCAAACACGCCATCAACGCCTTCCTGGCCACGTCCATCTGCTTCATCAACGAGATCGCCACCCTGTGCGAACGGTCCGGCGCCGACGCGCTCGAAGTGGAGCGCGGCCTGAAGTCGGAGCAGCGAATCGGACCGCAATCGTACCTGCACGCCGGAGGCGCTTTTTCGGGCGGGACGCTGGCCCGCGACATCGCGTTTCTCCGGGCGCTCGGGGAGCAGACCGGCATCGGTATCCCGCTCGTCGAGGGTGTCTTTGCCAGCAACGAGTATCACAAGACGTGGCTACCGCGTTGCGTCGCCGGGGTCTTCCCAACGCTCGTCGGCCGCCGCATTACCGTCCTCGGCCTGACTTACAAGGCCGGTACGGATACCCTGCGCCGCTCCGCCGCCGTCGAAGCGGCGCAATGGCTCCATTCGCAAGGCGCGGAGGTGCACGCCTTTGACCCGCAAGTCCATACCTTGCCGCCTGGCCTCGCGAGCCAAATCACCCGCCACGATTCGCTCGCCTCGGCGCTCGCCGATGCCGAAGCAATGGTCGTCATGACCCCATGGCCCGAGTTCCGCGGGATGGATCCAGCGCTAGCACCAACAGTGGTGTTCGATGCGGCCCGGTTCCTCGAACCGGTTTTGCTCGGCCAGCCTCGCTTACGTTATTTTTCGATAGGGAGAGCTCTTTGAAACTGCATGGAAAACGAGCCGTCGTCACCGGCTCCAGCCAAGGCCTCGGCCTCGCCATCGC
>JBBRIO010000271.1:0-7146 GCA_038220855.1 Bryobacterales bacterium
CCGCGTCTTGACGTTCGTAACGGCTCCGGCTTCGTCATGGCCAACCTCTTCGCCGCCGCCCTCGCCCTCGCCGGCCCCGGTAGCCATAGCTGGGCGCGCGGCCTGTTGAATATCTCCGGCGGCAGCGGCATGTTGCTCGCCAGCTACTCGAAGGACAGCGCCGGGTTCGTCGGACTCTTCACCATCCACGCCGCCTAGCGCCTTCTCGTCACGGTTCGGCGATCACCAGGTGTTGCCGCGTCTTGACGTTCGTCAATGTCTGCCGCGCCCCGCTCGGCCACTCAATCTCAACCTTCGCCACCGTCGCCTCCTTCCCGAAACCAAACGTCAGCGCCAAGTCCGACTGGCTGCAATAGCCCGTGCCGCTGGTTACCGTTTGCCACTGCTTGCCGATCCGCACCACCGCCCCCAAAGCACTTCGATTGCTTTTCTTCCCCTGCAGCCGCAGCGATAGATAATTGTTCGCGTTGCCCCCTTCATTCTTGAGCAACACCGCCGGCCCATGGTTGTTCGTCACAATCACGTCCAAGTCCCCGTCCCGGTCGTAGTCCGCATACGCCGTCCCGCGCGCCACATAGGCGTTCGTCAGCCCCGCCCCCTTCGACACGTCCGAAAACTTCCCCTTCCCGTCGTTGTGAAACAGCAGCGGCAACTGCTTGAACTGGATCTTCGGCTGCACCCGGCCAATCTCTTCGTCGATATGCCCGTTGGCCGCAAACAAATCGGGCCGCCCGTCCAAATCGTAGTCGAAGAAAAACAGCCCAAACGTCAAACTCAACAGGCTCGAACGCCCCACCGTCGAACGCGGGGCCTCGTCCACAAACAGCCCATTGCCTTCGTTGTGATACAGCCCCAGCATCTGGTTCGAAAAGTTGCCCACCGCCAAGTGCGCCCGTCCAGACTCATCGTAGTCCCCCGCCGCTACGCCCATCGCGCCACGGGCCACCCCGTCTTCACTAAACGCCACACCAGCCGAGACGGCGATGTCAGTAAACGTCCCGTTCTTATTGTTCCGATACAACCGGTTCGGCTGCGTGTCGTTAGCGAGAAACACGTCCGGCCATCCATCACCATTTACGTCAAACACCCCAATGCCCAAAGCCTTGCTATTCGCCTCGGCAATCCCCGCCTTCTTCGAAACATCCTCAAACGTCCCATTCCCCCGATTCCGATAAAGCTTCGGAGGCACGCCCTTATAGGATTCCGGCGTGCAATAGGACTTGCTATTCCCGTCCATCGAACAGAACAGATCGCCTTTCGCCGTCCACTGCACGTAGTTCGCGACGAGAAGATCCGCGTGCCCGTCGCGATCAAAGTCGAGAAACGCCGCCGAAGTCCCAAAGTCCGCGTTGGTAATCCCGGCCGCTTTCGTCACGTCCTTGAACCGCCCGCCCCCCTCGTTATGGAAGAGCCGATCGCCCTCCAGCGCGGTGATGTAAACGTCCTCCCGCCCATCGTTATCGTAGTCCGCCACGGCCACGCCCATCCCGAACATTTCGACGTCCAGGCCGCTCGCCTTCGTCACATCGGTAAAGGAGCCGTTCTTGTTGTTGCGATACAGCGCGCTCAAACTGCGCCGCCCTTTCGGCGTCCAGTCTTTGGAGTTCACCAGCAACAAATCCGGCCAGCCATCACCGTCGGCGTCGAACCAAGCCGCGCCCGACCCCATCGTTTCAGGGAGCCATCGTTTGCCCGCCCGGCCGCTGTTGTGTACGAAGTTGAGCCCGGCTGCCTTGGTCACCTCCAGAAACCGGACGGGCACCGGCTGAGCTATCAGCATCATGGCGATGCATGGGACGGGGAGAAGACGATGGAGCATGGGGTAAAGATATCGATTCGTGTTCGTGGATCATCTGGCGCTCGTTGTTATCCTCGGCGCTCCGTTGACGATGTTTTTGGGTAATAGACTGCGCGGATTCGTCCGCCTTGAACCGCCGGAACAGCGTCTCTTCGCGTTCAGCCTTCGCGGCCTCGCCCAGCCCACGGTAGGACAACATCAGCGTATAGTGGCCCTGAACGTCCTCGGGGTCAATCGCCAACACCTTGTCAAGCGCGACGATCGCTTCGGTGTAGCGCCGCTGCAGGAACAACAGTCGGCCAACTTGGTTCTGAGCCACCCGGTCTCGCGGATACTTTCCCACCACCGTCGCCAAGCTCGCCAGCGCCCCGTCGTAGTCGCCGTCGGCCTTCTGCACCAGAGCGTTGAAAAAGTGGATCCGGGCCAGCGACGGGTCAATCGCCATCGCCTTCGCAAGATAAGGCTTCGCTCCCTCGGTCTCGCCTTCCTGAATCAGCGCCCGCGCCACATTCAACCACCCATCGGCGTATCCCGGCTCCGCCTCCGTCACCCTCTTGAAGGCGTACTCCGCACCCTTCAAGTCTCCCTGTAACAGCAGCCCGATCCCCCAATCGTTCCACCGCTCTCGATTCGCCTTCTCGACCACCGGCTTCCACTGCGTCGGCGTCGAACCCACGTTCAACACTGCCCGCGAAGTCGCCAGCGTCACAATCGGCAAAACCGGAATTTCGCCCTTCACTTGGCCCGAAACATTCTTTGGAATATTTGTTTTATCGAAGCCATACTCGCGACTGTCGTGGTGGACGCTCGCTTCTCCTTCCCCGGCCTTGCCCGCAAACGCATATTTGTTGTAGTACTGAGAAAACTTGCGGTAATTCAGCTTCGCGGTAAAAGTCACCGGCCCCTTCACCCCCGCCGGCAGCTTCACTCGATAATGCACCACATCGGCGGCGCCGGGCGGAATCGACCGCACATAGAACGCGCTTCGGGCCTGCCACGCATTGCGCTTGTTAATCGGATTTCCTTCCCCATCCAGAAGTAGCGACCGGTAGAAGTGCGCCCCCGGCTCCACCGACCCATCTTCCTCTAGCGCCCCCGACCAATACACCACGTTCCCAGCCGCGTCCTTGCCTTGCAGGTCCAGCCAGATATCGAAGGAGTCGATCGTCCCGCCCGGAAAGAAGTGGCCGATCTTCCGCGTCCGGACGACGACGTCTAACCGCACCGTCTGCCCCGGCTGAAAGCTCACGCCCGCTTGGTCCACCGGCGCCGCCAACTCGCCGACCTCGCGCAGCATCATCGCCCCGCCGCTTTCGGCTTCCTCCCCCACCCCGTTCAAAGAGTTCAACGCCGGTGCTTCGCCCGTCTTCCGCTGCATCTGCATCGCCGCGTCGGCCTTAATCGGCGACACCGCAAAGATGTCGACGCTGATGAACCCGGATTTCAAAAACTTCTCCGTAATCGCCAGTTGCTCCTGGTCCTTATTCACGTGCGCCACGGCCATGTTGGCCCCCGGAAAACGGTGGTTGTGAATCTTCCCGTCCCGATTTCCCGGGTCCTTGGAATCGACGAGCGGCATATGGCAATCCGTACAGGTCGAAGTCTTCGGCGGATAGTAAAAGCTCCGCGCCCCCTGCCCCGATACCCCCGACGCCTGCCAATTGTCGTAGTCGTTGAAGCCCCGGATCCAGCGATAATTGTTGACCGGCACGTCCAAATGAACCTTGTGGCAGGAAGAGCAATACTCCGCCGAATCCTGCTTCATGAACGGCTTCATGAACGTCCGCCGGTGCGGTTCCGGATCCAGATACGTCAGAAAATTATCGAAAGCGCGAATGTAACGGTTCTTGCTCGAAGCCAACTCATGCAGCGGCGGATACTCGATCGTAAACCCACCGTTGCCCATCGAGCCTTCCACGTGCGTGATCGAATGACACGAAACACAACCCAACCCGTTCTGCGCCTCCGGGGTATCGATCTGATCCTTCATCGGCTTGTCGAACCGTCCGTTGAAGAACACCGCGTGGTCATGGCAACTCGCGCACCATTTGCTCCCCTGCGTTCCGCTCAACTCCTGCATGTGCTCGACCGACTTCCGGTAGTACTGGTTGTTGAAGCTGGCGAAATGGTGCACCGAACTGTCCCACTGCTTATAGGCGTCCTTGTGGCACTCCCCGCATAGCTTCGAATCCATGAAGAAATCTGACGGAATTGTCCCCCCGACATTCGTCTTCGCCGAACTCGGCCAAAACGGGCTCTTTGGCCCGCCGCCCTCGGCCTGCATCGAAATCGGAACCACCTTCGGATTTCGAATCCGCGTCGCCGCTTCCGGCACGAACGGAGCCACCAGCAAAGCCACCGCCGGAGCCAGCGCCCACGGGGCCAGCGAGCGCCGATAGAGGTACAGGCCCCACATCGCCGCCACCACTCCCACCGCCATATGCGCCCACAATATCTTCTGATTCTCCGTCACCGCCCCGGCCCAGATGAGCCACGCCCCGCTCGCGAGAACGACTGCCGCCAGCACCTGCAACGGCCGCGGCAGATACCGCAACACGACAAAAAACACCACGCTGCCCAGCACCAGGTGCAGCAGCACATTCGCCATATAGAAGATCGTTGGCGAAGCAAAAGCTGCAATGTAAGCCGTGTTTGCCAGCAGCGCAACGAACAGGATCGCGCTCAGTTTCTTCATCGGGAGTTGCCTAACGGGCGCAGCAACCGCAGCGCCGGACGAGTATTGAACTCTCGCTTCCAGCCCCCCTCCGGCCCCGCCTCTCCATATTCTTTCATACTCCGAAACGGCAATGGCTCCACCGTCTGCGAATGCAACGTATTCGCATCCCGGTCCTTCGCCCAGCCCTGTACCTTTAACAAAAAGCTCCGCCGCCAACCCGCCGCCGGCGGCGGCAACTCCGGAAACCGCAGCCGAATCTCATCGCCCGACCCCATCACCACCATCCGGTCATCCGCCGTCCGGGTCAGTTCGCCCACTGCGCCATACCGCGTATACATCCCCGGCGTCGGGTTCCACATCGAGGTCGGCCGCGTTGGTTCATACGCAAAACGCTCCGGCTGCCGCCTCTCCGGATCCACCATCACCGGCGAAAACCCGCGGAAACGCAGCTCCGCCGTCCCCGTCAACTCCTGCTGCCGAACCTCAGGCGCCGCCGTCTGCTCGCTCAAGAATATCTCATCCCAATAAAGGCACAAGCTCGAAACCACCCGCACCTCGCGGCTCGCGCTCAGCCATTTCCCACTCAGGTCCACGACGATCGTCTTGGGTTTCCCCGCCGGCATGCCCATGTCCTCGATCACCGTCTGCCACTCTCCCCGCTGATTTTTCACTTGCAGGTACGGCATCTCGAGCCCCCGCGGCGTCGCCTGCGCAGCCTGCAGAAACGTACTCCCATCCGCCCAGTCCACCCACCCGCTCATCACCAAAATCGCCCGCCCATCCGCTGCGACCTTTCCAAAATCCAACTCCACGTGCGACCGCTCCGCGATCCCGTCCATGCCCCGTCGAAACCCGTCGACATAAGCCCCATCCCGCGCCAACAACTTCCCCCGCACGTCCATTCCCCGCTGATCCCGGGCGCGCACCGGACGCACAGCCTTCGTCACCCCGAACAAACGAAACTCCGGAAACGGTGGCGCCTTGAACTTATCGTTCGTATAAAGTTCACTCCCCACCCGATGGTCCACCGCGATCAACTTGATCTCATCGAGATAAGCGACCTCGCTCAACTCCTCGGTCAACCGAACCTCGTAAGCCCCGTCCCGAGCCACCAGCGCCGAACCCGGAATCTGTACATATTCGTCATGGTCCGCTGGAAAATACGTCCCATCCCCAGCCGCCGCCCCCAATGGCGCAACGCCGAGCACGTCCGTGATGTACTCGAACTCCTTCCCGTTCCAGGTCCAGATCATCGGGCACGAGCCGGAAAGCCGCTGCGCCTCTTTGAACTCGTGCGCTTTGTTGGCCGCCACCCGCGTCTCGTTCTGAATCAGCCCGTTTGCCCAGGTGATCCGGATCGCATCCGCTTCTTTATACTGCCGCAAATTGAACGTCAACGGCCGCCCGTCATACAGCCTTTTTTGATAGAGCCCGCCGGCCTTCACCTCCACCTCCGACCCCGGCGCGAGCTTCAAATTCTTCACCCCGGTCAACTGAATCCGAATCCAGTTCGCCTTGGTCACCGACCGGTTCAACGCCCGCACAAAACCCGTCGCCGTCCTCAGCAGCAGGTCCATCCGCCCATCACCGTCCAGGTCCGCGCTTGTCGCCCCCGTCACGCCCTCCGGCCAACCGGTCGGCGTCACCACCGCCCCCCAACGGTAGTTGGCTTCGTTCCGCAAAATGCCTCGCGCCGTCACCAGGTCCAGCATTCCGCGGCCTTCAAGATCCGCCGCCGTCAACCCGCCCGGCCCCGCTAACGCCGTAAACTTACCCAACGAATTCTTCAAAATCCCGCCCGCGTGCAGCAAATCCATCTCCGCTCGATTCGCCAAATCAAACGCCTGCGGCAACCCCATCAGCGGCAACGGTTCCGCCGTATATTTCCCCGCCAAATGATCCCGATACAGCACCGCACCCTTGGTCGGATGGATCAGCACCAAGTCCATCCCCTTCGTCTCGTACACCGCCCGAAACGTCATTCCCCCCGTTACCGCGCCCTCGGCAAATGGAAAATCCGCCGTCCGGTCTACGAACCCCGCCTCGCCCTGATTCCGTAGTAACTTCGCCTGCGGCCCAATCACAAACTTATCCAGGTCGTAGTCGTGATCGTAGTCGAGCCAAACCACGGCTTCGCTCGCCGGCGCGGCAGCCTTCTCAAAAGCAAACTTCAGTTCGACCGGGCCGGGCGAAGCAGGCACCGGCTCAGCATCATCCAGAATCTCAGAAAAGAAATTCCACTCCATGTCCTCTGGAATCGCCGACCCTTCCTGCTCTTTCTTGATCCGCTGAAACGCCGCCAACTCCCGCGCCGCGTTGTCTTTCTCCCCCGCCTGTCGATACAGGTTGAACATCTGAAAATGGGGCGCGAAAATATTCGGGTCTAGCGTCGCCGCCTTGCGAAAAGAAGCCAACGCTTCAGCCGTCTGGCCGCTTTGTTTCTGCAGGACACCCAGGTTGTAGTGCCCACCCGCGTTCTCCGACTCCAAAGCCGTAAACCGTGTCATCTGCACCAACGCCTTGTCCGTCTCGCCCAGCCGTTTCCACTGAATGCCCAGGTTGTACCAGGTATGCGGCAGCTTGGGAGCCTGCTGCTGCACCTTCTCTAGTTCCGCCATCGCCTTCTGCGTCTCGCCCGTCCGCAGCAGCGCCAGCGCCACGTTCAATCGTT
>JBBRIO010000272.1:0-7134 GCA_038220855.1 Bryobacterales bacterium
CGCAACAGGTCACGTTGCTGAAACAGACCCTGGAGCAAATGACGGCTCGCTATCGAGCCGGGCTGGCCAACTTGACCGAAGTCACGGACTCGCAACGTTTGCTTACCCAAGCCGAAATCGATCACTCCCTCGCCATTCTCAACGTCTGGCGCGCCGAACTCGCGCTGGCCGCCACGCAGGGCGATCTGGCGCCCTTCCTGAGCAAGGTGCCCTAAACCATGCGCCTCGTCTTCGCAGCCCTTCGCCGACCGGTCACGATTCTCGTGGCCGTCCTGGCCATTATCCTTTCGGCCTATCTCGCGAGCCGCCGCATCGCGGTCGATATCTTTCCCGAAATCGGCCAGCCCGCCATCTTCGTGGCCCAGCCCTACGGCGGCATGGACCCGTCGCAGATGGAGGGTTACCTCACTTATTACTACGAGTATCACTTCCTCTACATCGCGGGTATCGAGCACGTCGAATCGAAGAATATTCAGGGCGCTTCGCTGATGAAGCTGTACTTCCACCCCGGCACCGACATGGCCCAAGCGATGGCTCAAGTGATCGGGTACGTCACCCGCTCCCGGGCCTTTATGCCCGCCGGAGTCGTCGGGCCGTTTATCACGCGCTTCGATGGCGGCAGCGTCCCGGTGGGCCAACTGATTTTTTCCAGCCCTACGCGGCCACCGAATGAGATGCAGGACATCGCGATCAACCGGGTCCGTCCGCTCTTTGCGACTCTGCCCGGCGTTTCGGCCCCACCGCCGTTCGGCGGCAATCAGCGAACCATTGTCGTTCGGCTCAATCCGGACAAGCTCCGCAGCTATCGCATCTCGCCGGAAGAGGCCATCGCGGCCGTCAACAAAGCGTCCTCTGTGCAACCGGCTGGCAACATTCGCATCGGTGACCTGAATAACTTCGCTACCTCGAACGCGGCCCTGGGCGCGAATCTATCCGAGCTGATGGACGCCCCGGTGCGCCCCGGTGAAAACCCGCCGGTCTTTCTGCGCGATATCGGCACGGTCGAAAACGGCACCGACATCCTGACCGCATACGCCCATGTCAACGGCAAACGCACGGTCTACATGCAGATCACCAAGCGCAGCGACGCGTCGACGCTAGACGTGATTGAACGGGTCCGCGCCGCGATCCCGGCGTTTAAAGCCGCCTGTCCGGAGGACGTCGACGTCCGCGTGGAGTTCGACCAGTCGGTCGTTGTCACCGGAGCGCTCCGTACGCTCGGGAACGAAGCGATGCTTGGGGCTCTGCTCACGGGCCTGATGGTCCTGATTTTCTTGCGCGATTGGCGCAGCGCGCTGATCGTGGTCACCACTATTCCGATCGCTTTGCTTACCGCTGTGGTCGGCCTTTGGGCGCTGGGCCAGACGATCAACATCATGACGCTGGGGGGGCTCGCGCTGGCCGTGGGCGTGCTGGTGGACGAAGCGACCGTGGAAATTGAGAACATTCACGCGCACATGGCGACGGGGCTATCTCGTGTCGAAAGCGTCATCGACGCCTGTCGCAAAACCGCGACGGCTCGACTGCTATCGATGTTGACGATCCTGGCCGTGTTCGCCCCTGCGCTTTTTATGACCGGCGTCGGCCGCCAGCTTTTCGTGCCGCTGTCGCTGTCGGTGGCGCTAGCGATGTTCGCGAGTTACGTTCTTTCGAGCACCTTGGTCCCGATCCTGGCCACTCGCTTCGTCAAGCCGCGCGCTCATGCGCCCTCCAATGTGCTATATAGCACTTATCTGGCCACGATGCTCAAGCTCCGCTGGCCGCTGGCCGGGTTGTACCTGGTGGCGACCGCCGCGCTGCTCTGGTTCGTCGTCCCAACGCTCGGCACCGAACTGTTCCCCGCCGCTGACGCGGACCAGTTCAAACTCCGCCTCCGGGCCCCGACAGGCACCCGGATTGAACGCACCGAAGAACTGGCCTTGGAAGCCCTCAAGCTGATGCAGCGCGAAGTCCCGGTTGCACTCAGTTCCGCTTTTATCGGCGTTCAACCGGCGAGCTACCCGATCAACACGATCTTCCTTTGGACTTCCGGCCCCCACGAAGCGGTCTTCCAGGTCGCGCTCGAACCTGAAGCGACACTGCGCGGGGAACCGCTGAAAGAGCGCCTGCGGACGGTCTTCGCAAAGGAGTTGCCGCAACTGCAGATGTCGTTCGAGGCTGGCGACATTGTTAGCGACGTGATGTCGTTTGGCTCCCCGACACCGATTGAAGTGGCGATCCAAGGCCCCGCGCTGCCGGCCAATCGGGCTCATGCCGAAAAGGTCCTCGCCGAACTCAAAAAGCTTCCGTTTCTTCGCGACCTTCAGTTTGCACAGCCGCTCGACTATCCCACGATCGATGTTCAAATCGACCGGGAGCGCGCGGGGCAGTATGGTCTGACGATGGCGAATGTTGCCCGCTCGCTGGTGGCGGCCACCTCGTCGTCGCGCTTCGTCGATCCGAACTATTGGCGCGACCCGGCGTCGGGGAACGCGTTTCAGATTCAGGTGGAAATCCCGCAGCACCGCATGGCGTCCATCTCTGACTTGGCCGACCTGCCCGTGATGCAGAATCGCGAGGCGCGTCCGTCGCTGGGCGACGTGGCGACGATTAAGCCGGGCAAGACGTTCGGCCTCGTCGAAAGGTACAACATGCAGCGGGTGGTTTCGATCACGGCCAATTTGCATGAGGTGCCTCTCGGAATGGCGGAGCAACAGATCAACGAGGCGATCGCGAAAGCGGGTGCTCCGGCCCGGGGCGTGACGGTGAACGTTCGGGGACAAGTGCCCGCGCTGAAATCAACGCTGGAAGGGCTGCGCCTCGGGCTGGTGATCGCGATCGTCGCGATTTTCCTGCTGCTAATCGCGAACTTCCAAAGCGTCCGGCTGGCGCTGGTGGTGTTGTCGACAGTTCCGGCTGTGCTGTGCGGCGTTACTTTGGCGCTCAAGTTTTCCGGGACGACGCTGAACATTCAAAGCTTCATGGGTGCCATTATGGCCACCGGCATCGCGGTGGCCAATTCGATTCTGCTGGTGACTTTTGCCGAACTCGGCGGCGGGATTGTCGCCGCTGCCGGTGCCCGGCTCCGTGCCATTCTGATGACGGCGTTTGCCATGCTCGCGGGCATGGCCCCGATTGCCTTGGGTGCTGCGCAGACGGCCCCGTTAGGCCGGGCCGTCATTGGCGGTCTCGCGTTGGCCACCATTGCCACCTTGACCATCGTGCCGCTCTTCTACGCCATCCTGCAACCTAACCCCGGCCGCAGCGCCTCCCTTTTGCCCCATGATTTCGAAAACCACTAGCTTCCTTTTCCTCGTCGCCTCTGCTGTTCTCGCCCAAGAGACGGTCGCGGTGGTCGTTCAGCAACTCGACCGCAAGCTGCGGCTGCCCGCGGAGATTCTGCCGTATCAGGCGGTGGACCTGCACGCCCGCGTGCCGGGCTTCGTTGAGAGGGTGGAGGTCGATCGGGGCAGTGTCGTAAAGAAGGGGCAGCTACTGCTGGAACTCGTCGCTCCTGAAATGAAGGCACAACTCGCCGAGGTCGAAGCGAAAGCCCAAGCGATCGAAAGCCAACGAGCGGAAGCGGAAGCCAAACTGGCGAGCGTAGAAGCGGTGCTCGAACGATTAAAACAAGCGGCTGCGACGGCTGGGGCGGTAGCTGGCATTGAGGTCATTCAAGCGCAGAAATCGGCGGACGCGTTGAAGTCGCAGATCGCGAGCATTCAAAGCCAAGCCAAAGCCACGCGCGCTTCGGCCGCCGCGATCACGGAACTGATCGGGTATTTGAAAGTCACCGCCCCGTTCGATGGGGTGATCACGGCCCGATTGGTGCATCCAGGGGCTTTGGCGACGGGCCCCCTGTTGCGCTTGGAGCAGGTTAGCCGACTGCGCGTGGTAGTTTCGCTACCGGAATCCGAGGTGGCCACGATGGTTCGCGGCGCCACGGTTCCGTTTACGGTGGCGGGTGGCGTAGCGGGCTCTGGGGTGATCGCCCGGATCGCTCGCTCTGTCGATGCCAAGACGCGGACGATGCCGGTAGAGCTGGAGGTGGCCAACGCCAATGGAAACTTGAGCCCCGGCATGTACGCCGAGGCGGTGTGGCCGGCACGCCGGGCTAAGCCGTCGATCCTCGTGCCGCCGACCGCGGTCGTAACGACGACCGAGAAGGTCTTTGTTATTCGGAATACGGACGGCAGAGCTGAGTATGTTCCTGTATCCAAAGGGTCTCCGGCCGGAGACTTACTCGAAGTCTTCGGGGCGCTCGTCGCTGGCGATAAGGTCCTGCGGCGGGGCAGCGACGAGATTCGGCCGGGGAGTCCGTTGAAGTAGGGTCATCCGAATCCCCGTTGAGAGGAAGCGCAGCGCTGCGCCACTTTGGTAGCGAAGCTGATGGCGCGCGCTTTTGTCGTTTCCCTTAAGGCCTTTATTCTTCGCAACGGCAATGAGATCATCCGCCGTATGCTTTTCGGCTGCAAGGTCACCGAGGTTTTATTTACCGAACTGCCCCACGTCTCGCTCCGGCGGGCCGACCTCGTTGTCCGCACGAAAGACGGGGCTCTCCATCAGATTGAATTCCAGGCTAGCCGCAATACTGTTCACTTAGTTGATTTTGATGCAAACAACTGGCTGGTGCCGGACCATGGGGCCTCGGGTAGCGGGCCGAAGGGCATAGCTACTCATTTTTCGCTTCACACCTCGGGGATTCCAGCGGTTTAGATTTGGCCTGACACGTTCTTGAAGAATCTCCTCAAGGATGGCGCGATGAAGTCCTTCTCTTGCCCGAGGGGGGAATAGCGGCCCAGCGCGGCAACTTCCGGCGGACCACGTGTACCGCGTGGAGGAACGAGACATCACGCGGAGCAATGTCGCTGCCCAATGCCGCTTGGTGCATCAAGCTTCTTATGGCGAAGTGGGCCAGCAGGAGGCCATAGAACTCTTGCCGCACCAGTTCTGCCGTTTTGCTCCGAAGTACGATACGCGCGCCGCGAAGATGCGTTTTGAGTTCATCAAAAACAGTTTCGATCCCCCAACGGCCGGGATAGAGCGCGGCCAGTTCCTCGGCTGGAGCTTCTGACGGCGTCATGATGTTGGTCACCAGGCGGTAAAGGGGCTCGGCGTCAGAAACGCCTTTGAGCTGATAATCGACCACGCGCAGGGGAATGCGATTTGTCTTGTGACGCCGATGGGTCTCGCTCGGATAGGCGGCGCTTCGATAGGAGCCGTCGGCAAACTGCTCCAGGCATTCCAGCCGCATGTTCTTGCGTACCCGCCAGACTAGTTTAGCGCCGGTGGCGGCGGCCTTGCGCCACAGTTCCGAACTGTAAAAATAGCGGTCAGCCAAACAGAGCATTTCCGGTGTCAAGCTGGTGACAACGTCTTTGGCGAGCGCCATTTCACTCACGTTGCAGCCATCCACCCTGGCACCGAAAAAGAACGTGGGTGCCGTTTTCCAAGAGGGAGACAAAACGTAACTGCGGGTACGCGCTTGATCCGCGACTGGCGGAAGGCCGCCCAAACGCTTTGACATTGTCCACGGTGTCGGCTACATCCAACGTACTGCCGTCCAAGCTCACTAATCGCCAAGTGCGATACCATGCGCCCCGCGCCCGCTTCACGCCGATCGGGGTCGCGATTTCCTGCAAAAGCAGGCGCAGCGGTTCGGAGCCCAGCCGGGTTCTCGCCTGCGAGATACCCGACTTCCCGGCAGTGTGAACCGTTTCGGATGGGCCCCGCAGCCAATCGAGGCCCTCGAGCAAACAGCGCAGCACCTCCCGATAGGACGACTGCATGAACAGCGCGAGAGCCACCACGTAATAGACGACCACATGCGCCGGAAGATCTCGCTGCCTCAGGCTCTTCTTGCCGGTCGCCGTCAACACCGCATCAATACGGTCTCGCGAAATAGCCGAGCTGAGAACGCCCAAGCTGATGTAGTCGGTGATCCGGCTCCCGGCCGGCAAGGATGCCACGGTACGGGCCATTCGCGGGGCCTCCCGCCCCGAAACAGAATAGCACGAAAATGTTCTAAGTGAACAGTATTGAGGCTAGCCCGACTTTCGCAGTTCGCGGGCGTTTTTGGCTATTTCTGATTCAAAATGGCGGCTAAGTTCAATGATTGCAGCGAGGCAATTTCAAAAAGGGCTGCGGTGAAGACCTACCCCCTAGCGTAGTGTCTTCGCATCAGCTTGTAATAACTGCGGCCAGTGCGATTTTCGCCTTTTCGATCTTTTCGAGGATCTCGACGCCCTTCGCTTTCCATACGTAGCGTTTCGGATCTCGGTTGCGGGCGGCTAGGTAGTCCATGATCGATTCCGCCAGTTCGCCCACGCTCTTAAAGCTGCCTTCGCGGATGCAATCGGCGGTCAGTTCGCCGAAGAACCGCTCGACCAAGTTCATCCAGGAACTGCTGGTCGGGGTGAAATGCATTTGGAAACGCGGGTGTTTGGTTAGCCACTCCTTTACATTCTTATGCTTATGCGTGGCGTAGTTGTCGGCGATCACAGGAATCGTCAGCTTCTTAGGGGTCTCCCGATGGATCTGTTTCAGGAAACGGAGCCACTCGACATTCGTGTGACGAAGCTCCGTGCGCGAGATCAGTTTACCGTCTAAATAGTTGAGCGCGGCGAATAGGGTCAGGGTTCCGTGGCGGCGGTAGTCGTGCGTTTTTGTTCGGATATGTCCAATGCCGAGGGGCAAACCAGGTTGGGTTCTTTCGAGCGCCTGACACTGGCTCTTCTCGTCGCAACAAAGAATAAGTGCCTTATCTGGCGGGTACAGATACAGGCCGATGATGTCCCAGAACTTGTCGTCGAATTGAGGGTCATTAGAGATCTTGAAGGTACGCGTGAGATGCGGCTTCAGGTCGTTCTTACTCCAAATCGACTGCACACTCTGGTGCGAGATGCCCAAGGCAGAGGCCATACTGCGGGTACTCCAGCGCTCCCGTCCGGGCGGTGGCTGCGTCACTCTCGTGATCGCCTGCCGGACCTTATCGAGCGGCAGGGAGGTCTTAAGTCCGCGCCCGGCCTTATCGATGAGCCCCTCCAACCCTTGGGCTTCGAACCGCTTTGACCACAACGAAACGGTATTCAAGCTAACGCCAACTTCGGCTGCCACCTCCTCCTCTTTATGCCCTTCCGCCCGAGAAAGAACAAT
>JBBRIO010000273.1:0-7113 GCA_038220855.1 Bryobacterales bacterium
GATACGCCGCACGAATCAGGTCATCATGCTTCATCCATCGACCTTGACAACAAGGGGTACGCGGCCATGCGGCGCGGAGCCGGGCAGATGGCAGGCCGTAGTTGTTCGATCCTGTGAAACCCCGATTCCCTTTCCACTTCTGTGCATTGTATCGGATGTCGCACTTAAGCAACTTCCTCGCCGTCGATCGTCCCCGGCGACTCCGACAGCTGGTTCAGAGGGGGGCCCGGGATCGGTTAGTTCGCCAGGAGGGCGTAGGCGAGTAACATCGCCAACGCGCCCAAAGACGCGATCAGGTATCGCGCCTGCTCGAAGCGGAGATGGTCGGTGATCAGGCCGGCCATCAACGCTCCCGCCACGCTCAAGGCCGCCGTCAAAGGCAGACTCATCGTCGGATGACCCGGCAGAACCAAACGCGCCGCTAAGCCCGTCGCCAGCCCACAACCCGCGGCGCTCAGTCTTCGCGTCATAAAACTTCCACCTCCTCCACCATCATCAGCCCCTCCCGTACCATCGCCCGCAACTCCGGCAACACCGCGCGGAGACGAGCAGGATCGTCAATCGCCGTGATCATCATCGGCCGATCATCAGAAACACCAAACAAACGCTGACGATGCACCTGGCCGTGCTTACCGTATCCCATCACCCCGCGCATCACCGTCGCGCCCGCAATCTCCAGATGTAACAACCTCCGGACCAATACTTCGTACAACGCTACCTCTCCAACCCGGTCCGCTTCGTTAATGTAAATCGTCAATCGCAGTTTCATCATTCGGGCACTTCCTTGGGGGAACGCACTACCAAGGCATACATGCTGGGTAGCGCGAATAGAGTCAAGAACAGGGTCGAAAGCAAGCCTCCGACGACCACCGTCGCTAAAGGCCTCTGCACGTCCGAACCGATGCCGCTCGCCCTCGCCGCCGGCACCATGCCCAGTAACGCGACCACCACCATTAACAGTACAGGGCGGAGCTGGCCGAGCGAACCTTGGACGATCGCCTCGCTCACCGGTAGATCCGGGTTCGAGCGACGTAACCGGTTGATCTCCGCAATCACCAACACCCCGCTCATCACCGCTACACCAAACAAGCTGATGAACCCGACCGCGGCCGAGACGCTGAGATTGATCTGACGGATATACAAGAACAGGACCCCTCCCACGAGCGAGAAGGGGACGTTCATCAAGACCAGCCCGGCATACTTCGGGGAGCCGAACATGAAGAACAACAGCACGAAGATGATGGCGATCGTGATGGGCAGGATGACCGTGAGTCGCTTCTTGGCTCGCTGGAGGTTTTCGAACTGGCCTCCCCAGTTGACCTCGTAGCCCGCGGGAAGCTTGATGGTCTGGTCATAGCGCTGCTGGGCCTCGACGACGAAGCTGCCTTGGTCTCGGCCGCGGATATTGGTTCGTACCGTAATCTGGCGTTGATTTTCGCGGCGGGCGATGATGCTGGCTCCGTTGACGACCTTGATTTCGGCGAGTTGGGAGAGCGGAACGCGGCCGCCTTCGCGGGTGGGGACGAGGAGATTGCCGATGGCGGTGATGTTGGTCCGAGCCTCGGGGACGTAGCGGACGGTGATATCGAAGCGGCGTTCGCCTTCAAACATCGTGCCGGCGATGCGGCCGCCGATGGCCATTTCGATTTGGTCCTGGACGTCGCGGACGTTGATGCCGTAGCGGGCTACGGCTTGGCGGTCGATGCGGAGACGGAGTTGGGCTTGGTCGGCTTCCTGTTCAATGGCGGTATCGGCGGCGCCGGGGACTTCGCGGATCACGGCCAGGATCCGTTGGGCGTTCTGGCGCAGGACGGCGAGATCGGGGCCGCGGACGATGACGGCGAGGTCGGCGGCGGAGCCGGTGACGGACTCGGTGACGTTGTCGACGATGGGCTGGGTGAAGCTGAAGGCGGCTCCGGGAATCTGCTCGTTGAGCTTTTTGCTGAGCATTTCGATGAGTTTGGCTTTATCAATGCCCGTGGGCCAAGTGTCATACGGCGTAAGACTTAAGAAGAACTCGCTGCGGTTGGGGCCGTAGGGGTCGGTGCCGGAATCGTTGCGGCCGGTTTGGGAGGAGACGAGTTTGACCTCCGGGTATTCGGCGATGATTTTGCGGATCTGCACGGCGATCAGAGAGGACTTTTCGAGCGAGATGCCGGGGGGCAGATTGGCGCGGACCCAGATGACGCCTTCGTCGAGATTCGGGAGGAACTCGATGCCGAGCGCGCCAGCGAGGCCGAAGGCGGCGACGACGACGGCGCCGGAGATGGCGCACACGATCAAAGGGCGGCGGAGGGCCCGGTTCAGGATGGCTTTATAGCGGAGGGCGAGCCAGGGCAGAACGGGATTTTCCCAGCTTTTGGCTCCGTTTCGAAAAAGATAGGTGCCGAGGACAGGGATGAGCGTCAGCGCGAGGAGCATGGAGCCGAGGAGGGCGAAGCAGACCGTGAAGGCCATCGGCGTGAAGAGTTTTCGTTCGACCCGTTCGAGGGTGAAGAGCGGAATGTAGGCCGAGATGATGATGAGCAGCGAGAAGAAGATGGGGCGTTCGACTTCGAGGGCGGCGTCGCGGATGGCGGCGAGGACCCCGCCGCCCGGCACGAAGCCGGGTTCGTGTTGGCGCTCATGCAGCGAGTGGAGCATGTGTTCGACCATGATGAGGGTGGCGTCGACGATGATGCCAAAGTCGAGGGCACCAAGACTGAGCAGGTTAGCCGGGATGCCGGCGAAGTGCATGCAGATGAAGGCGAACAGGAGCGAGAGGGGGATGGTGAGGGCGGTCAACAACGCGGCCCGGGCGCTGCCGAGGAAGAGGAAGAGAACGACGACGACGATGAGGAGACCTTCGAGGAGCGTCTTCGAGACGGTGGTGAGGGTGTTGTTGACAAGGTCGGTACGGTCGTAGATGGGGGCGATTTTAACGCCGGGCGGCAAGCGGCTTTCGTTTAAGTCGTCGACGGCGGTTTTGATGGCTTTCAGGACTTCAGAAGGGTTTTCGCCGCGCCGCATGAGGACGATGCCTTCGACGCCGCCGGTTTGAGAGCCGACGCCGAAGATGCCGGTGGGCGGGGCGGAGGTTATTTCGACGCGTCCAACATCCTTGACAAAGACCGGGACGCCTTTGGATCCGGCGACCACGATGCTTTCAATGTCGGCCGGGTTTTGGATGAGGCCGACGCCACGGATGACCATGGATTGCTGCTGGTTGTCGAGCATGGCACCGCCGGCATTGCTGTTATTGGCGCGGATGGATTCGACGATTTGAGGGATAGCGAGGTTGTACTTAGACAGAGCGAGGGGCTCGATCTGAATTTGATAACGTTTGACGAGGCCGCCGAACGGGGTGACATCGGCGACGCCGGGTACCTGCAGGAAGCGGGGTTCGACGACCCAATCCTGGAGTTCGCGAAGTTTGCGGGAGTCGAGGCCGCCGCCGGAGAGGGTGTACCGATAGAGCTCTCCGATGGGGGTGGAGAGGGGGCCGAGGCCGGGGACGACGCCGTCGGGGAGGTTGGCGTCGCGGAGCTTTTCGAGGACGACCTGGCGGGCGAAATAGTCGTTGGTGCCGTAGTCAAAAGTGAGTTCGACGACCGAGAGGCCGAAGATGGTGCGGGAGCGGCGGGCGATGACGTTGGGGGCGCTGTTGAGGGCGCGTTCGATGGGAACGGTGACTTGTTGTTCGACCTCTTCGGCGGCGCGTCCGTCGTATTGGGTGATGACGACGACTTGGGTATCAGAGATGTCGGGGTAGGCTTCGATTTTGAGTTGGGCGAAGGCCCAGAGGCCGACGCCGATGAGGGTGAGGCCGATCAAAACGGTGATGAACCGTTGGCGGAGGGCGTAGCGGAGGAGTTGGGCGATCACGGCTAATTGGCTCCTAGCAGCATGACGCCGTCGATGACGACGCGGTCGCCGGCTGCAAGGCCGGAGAGGATGGCGACGCGGTCGCCGATTTGCACGCCGGTGCTGACGGGGACTTTGGCGAAGACGCCTTTGGCTGTCTCTTTCCAGACGATGGATTTGCCGTCGGTGGCGATGATGGCGGCGGCGGGGACGGTGGGCCGGGATTCAGTTTGCTCGGCGAGTTGGATGTTGCCGAACATTTCGGGCTTTAACCGGCCATCGGGGTTGGGGAGTTCGGCGCGGACCTTGACGGTGCGGGTTTGGGGATCGACGGTGTCGCTGATGAGGGTGACGCGGCCGCGGAAGGTTTCGCCGGGGTAGGCGACGAGTTCAATGCGGATGGGTTCGCCGGTTTTGACGAGGCGGATGGCGGATTCGGGGACGTCGGAGGTGACCCAGACGGAGCTGAGATCGGCGATCGTGAGGAGCGGGGCGCTGAGATCGTTACGGAACTCGCCGTTGACGACGGACATTTCAAGAATCTTGCCGGAGAGAGGGGCATGGATAGTGACGCGTTGGCCGAAGGTGCCGGTGCCGATGCCGAGGATTTCGAGGCGGCGGCGGGCTTGTTCGGTCGCCGCTTGCGCTTGTTCGACAGCGGCTTGGGACTGGACGGTGACGGCTTCGGCGTTGAACACCTCCTTCTGAGCGATGACGCCGTGGGCGTAGAGATCCTTCTGACGTTCGAGGTCCCGTTGGGCCTTGCCAAGGACGGATTTGACTTGGGTGACGCTGGCTTGGGCTTGGAGGAAGCTGGCGACGGCGGCATCGGCGTCGGCGCTTTCGACGGCGAGCAGGGGTTGGCCCTGGCGGACGAAGTCGCCGATTTTAACGAGGACGGTGGTGACGTGGCCGGTGAGGGGGAGGACGACGTGGGAGGTGCGGTTGGAGTTGGCCTCGACCTTGCCGGGAGCGGAGACGTTGCCGACGGGGACGGGGGAGGCGACGACGAGCTCGGTGCGGATTTGGGCCAGTTTGGGGGAGTCCGCCGGGATCGAGAACTGGCCGGGCGGAGTGGCGGCGGCGAGCTTGGCGGCCGGTTCGGCGGGACGGGTGGAGTTGCAGGCCGCCAAGGTAAGAAGGCTGAGAGTTAGGAAGATGGGTTTCATGGTTGATCTCGTGACGGAAGAAATTAGGAGCCGCTGACGGTGGCGCCGGAGACGGTATCGATGAGATAGAGGCTGCGGGCGTAACTGGCGCTGGCTTCGTTGAAGGTCTGCATGGCGTCGTTGAAGGCTCGCTGGGCGTCGAGGAATTCGACGAGGGAGGCTTCGCCGCGGCGGTAGGAGTATTCGGTGGCATCACGGACGCTTTTGGCCTTGGCGAGGAGGTCGTTTTCGAGGCCGAGGAGGAGGGCGCGGGAGACGGTGTACTGGCGGAGGGCCTTTTCCACTTCGGTTTGGATGGCGGCTTCGGAGGCACCGATGCGGGCTCCGGAGAGGTTGATTTCCCGCTGGGCCCGGGCGATTTCACCCTGGTTTTTGTTGAAGATGCGCAGTGGCATGCTGAAGTAAATTCCGACGGAGTTGCCGGAGATGCCCCAGGCGGATTGGCGGGTGAACTCGGTGCCGACGATGTAGTCGACTTTGCCGTTGGCGAGTTGGAGGCGGAGATCGGCGCGGGAGCGGACTTGGGATTGTTGATAGGCGAGGTAATCGGGGCGGCGGGTGAGGGCGAGGCGGGCGATTTCGGTGGGTGGGGTCGAAAGGTCGTCGCGGCGCATCGGTTCGGCGACGTCGAAGTCGGGGGATTTTTGGCGGCGGCCCATCAATTGTTGGAGTTGGGTTTTGGCTTGATCGCGTTGGAGTTCGGCTTGGAGGACGGCGGCGCGGTATTGGAGGGCAGCGACCCGGGAACGGTCGAGTTCGACTTGGGCGAGGTCACCGCTTTGGAGGCGGGCTTCGTTGGCGACGACGACGGCGTTGAGGCTCACGAGATTTGATTGGGCGAGTTTGAGGTTTTCTTTGGCTTGTTGGACGTCGACGTAGGCGGCTTGGACGCCGGCGATGACTTGGCGCATGACCTCGCGGACGCCGAGTTCGGCGAGCGATTTTTCTTCCTTGGCTACGGCGACGCGTTCTTCGCGTTTGTGGCCGCGTTCGATGGGGAAATCGGTGTGGATGTTAAGCTGGTTGGGGCCTAGCGGCGAGCTGGGTGAATAGGTGGCACCGAGGAGGTTTAAAGACTGGCCGGAGACGGTGAGGACGGGATTGGGGCGCAAGCGGGCCGTGATTTCTCTGGCTTCGGCGACGCTGATGTTGAGTTTTTCGGCGGCTAGATCGAGATTTTTGGAGACTGCCTGCTGAATGGCTTGATCCACGGTGACGGTTTGGGCGCTCGCGATGGCAGTGGGGAGGAGGCCAAGGAAGAGAATGATTTGCTTCACCCTTTGAGCTTGCGCCGCGGGAGGCGAAATAGCCCTCGCCTGGGAGGGGGAGATTTAGCGGTTTGATCGCCGCCGGGGCCCGCCTTCGAGGGGAGGATTTCTCCCCTGCGGGGGGGATGGACTTTCGGGAGGCGGAGACAGCGATAATCAGGAGTTATGGATAAACCGACAGCCGCGAACACGACCTTAGATCCCCCGATGTCGCGGGGCCGTTTGCTGCGGATTGCGATGATTGGGTTCGGCTTGGTGGTGGGTTTGGTGCTGACGGCGGCTTACTTGGGCTATCGGGGGTCGGACAGGATTCAGAACACAGCCCAGGCGCTAGTGCGAGAGCACTTGGTGCAATCGGAGCGGGGAGCGGAGGTGGAGTCGATTATCGTCAAGCAGACGCAGGAGATGATCGATGAGTTGGGCTGGGTGTTAGGGGTTTGTTTCCTGTTAGCGGTGGGGACGGCGGGATTAGCGATATGGACGATTCAACGAGCGTTTGCGAAATTAGAGTGGCATGCGGCGGAGTTAGCGCACGTTTCGTGGCACATGATCGATGGGCATGAGAAGATGGCGCGGCGGTTTTCGCATGAGATGCACGACGAGTTGGGCCAGTCGTTGAGTGGGTTGAGGCGGATGTTGGGGCGGATGCCGGAGAGCCGGGAGTGCATCGGGGTGGTGGATGAGGTGCTCGAAAACGTCAGGAAGTTGTCCCAGGTGCTGCGGCCCGTGATTTTGGATGATTTCGGGTTGGACTCGGGGTTGCGGTGGCTTTGCGAGCGGTTTACGCAGCGGACTAAGATTCTGGTGACGTACGAATCCAATTGGCAGCAGCG
>JBBRIO010000274.1:0-7105 GCA_038220855.1 Bryobacterales bacterium
CTTACGTCTATATCTTCGCCATCCTCTTCGGCTTCGGCATGGGTGCGGACTACATGCTCATCCCCCTCATGGCCGCCGAACAGTTCGGCGTCAACACCCTGGCCCGCTCCATGGCGATCATCCTCCCGGCCGACACCATCGGCCAGACCTGGTTCCCCTACCTCGTCGCCCAAATCCGTCAAGGTCAGGGCCAAGCCAACACAAGCTACGGCCCCGCGCTGAACATCGTCTTTGTGCTCGCCTTCATCGGCGCGGTCGCTATCCTCCTGCTCCCCAAACACGCTTTTACCAATGCCGCGCCAGTTCACGTACAAAAATCTTAGCCAACTCCAGCAGGACGCCCAAACCCGCACCGAACACGTCCGCTTCGAAACCGACAAGGATGCGGTCAAGGCCGTCCTGAGCCGCAAAGTCAGGATCAGCGACACCGTCACCCTGGGCAACGCCATGGCCATCCATCCCATGGAAGGCTGCGACTCCACCCTCGACGGCAACCCCGACGAACTCACCTGGCGGCGCTACGAACGCTTCGCCCTAGGCGGAGCCAAGCTAATCTGGTTTGAAGCCACCGCCATTCGCGAAGACGGTCGCGCCAACGCCCGCCAACTCTGGATCCACGAAGGCAACGTCGACGAGTACGCCCGCCTCCACGCCCGCATGATCCAACTCCACCAGGAAAAGTTCGGCTCAACCGAAGATCTCCTTATCCCCATTCAACTCACTCACTCCGGCCGCTACTCCTACCCCAAGCGGATCATCTTCTACCACAACCCCGTCATCGACCAAAAAACCGCCACCCCCGCCGACTACCCCGTCTTCTCCGACGCCGAGATGGAAGCTCTCGAAGACCAATACATCGTCGGCGCCAAACTCGCGTGGCGGGCCGGTTTCCGCGCTATCGACCTCAAAGTCACCCACGGCTACCTCCTCGCCGAAATGCTCGGCGCCCGCACCGGCCGCGATGGCCAATACGCCGGATCCCTCGAAAATCGCACCCGCTTCATCCGCAACGTCCTCGCCAAACTTCGCGCCGAATTCGGCACCGCCCTCACCATCTGCATGCGTCTCGGCTGCTTCGATAGCGTGCCCTACACCAAAAACGAAGCCACCGGCCTCGGCGAGCCCCTGCCCTATCCCACCCCCTACCCCTGGGGCTGGGGCGTCAACGACCAGGATCCCCTCACCGCCGAACTCACCGAAGTCAAAACCGCCATCGGATGGTTCAAGCAATGGGGCGTCCAACTCCTCAACGTCTCCATCGGCTGCCCCTATTACAACCCCCACATCGGCCGGCCATTCGAAAAAGCCGATGAAGGCAACTACGAAGAGCCGGAACACCCCCTCGACGGCGTCGACCGCCACTTCCG
Source organism: Bryobacterales bacterium (assembly GCA_038220855.1). Classification (GTDB taxonomy): domain Bacteria; phylum Acidobacteriota; class Terriglobia; order Bryobacterales; family Bryobacteraceae. The sequence goes on from JBBRIO010000274.1 coordinate 1,368, forward strand.
CATCGCCGGCGAACTCCAGCGCGCCCACCCGGACCTTCCCATGGTCGGCACCGGCTATAGCTGGCTCCAAATCTACTCGATCAACGCCGCCGCCCATAACCTCGCCGCCGGGAACATCCAAATCTTCGGCATGGGCCGCAATGCCCTCGCCTACCCCGATTTCGCCATCGACGCCATCGAAAAAGGCGAACTTGACGAAATCCGTGTCTGCAAGACCCTAACCTACTGCACCTTCCTGATGCGCCAGAAGAATCACCCGCTCGGCCAATTCCCCAGCGGTTGCCCGCCCTTTGACAAACTCGTCTATGGGCCCATCATGAAGGAAGCCCGCGCCAGCGTTCGAAAAGGATAACCATGAACCGCCGAGATGCCCTCAAGACTGCCGCCCTCGCGGCAGCAGCCACCACCTTGTCCGCCGCTCCTCCGCCGACCCTCCCCCAAACTAAAATCGACGCCCACGACAAAGCCGTCGATGACCTGATCAAGCGCCAGGAACTCAGCCCCACCCACCGCCAACGCGGTAACGTCGCCGGTGCGGATGGCCTTTTCTACGGCGGCACCCCCACCGGCATTCTCGATACTTTCGTCACCGCTTACCTCCACCCCCAATCCCGCCACTTCCACCACCCCCTCGTCCTCGAACGCATCAAGCTCACCGCCGAATGCTTCGCCCGCATCCAAACTCCCGATGGCAACTGGAACCTGCCCACCACCAACTACAACTCACCACCCGACACCGCCTTCATCATCCAGGGCATGGGCCACACCCTGCTCAACGCCCGCCAATACGGCTTCCCCGAGTTCGAAGCCTTCGTCCTTCCGGCCATCAAAAAGGCTGGCGAGGCTCTCATCCGCGGCGGCATGCATACCCCCAACCACCGTTGGGTCGCCTGCTCCGCCCTCGCCCTTCTCAACGCCCTCTATCCCGATCCCCGCTACCTCCGTCGCATCGACCAGTGGCTCGCCGAAACCATCGATATCGACGCCGACGGCCAGTACACCGAACGAAGCTCCATCGGCTACAACGGCATCTGCAACCGGGCCCTTACCATCTGCGCCCACCATCTCAACCGCCCAGAACTCCTCAATCCCGTCCGCCAGAATCTGCAGGCAATGTTCTATCTCATCCACGCCGATGGTGAGGTCGTCACCGAGATCTCCCGCCGCCAGGACCTCAACCAACGCGGCACTATGTTCAACTCCTGGCTCGGCATCGCCTACCTCGCCTGGAAAGACCGCGACGGCCAAATGGCCTCCCTCGCCCGCAGCGTCGAAGCGCAGGCCGCCGGCGTCTCCACCTATCTCAGCTACCCCCAACTGCTCGATCCCCAGCTACCCCCTTCTAAGCCTCTCCCCAATAACTACGAAAAGCTCTTCCCCCTCACCGGGTTTGCCCGCGTCCGCCGGGGACCAATGTCAGCCACGATCCTCCGCGATCGCGACCGCTTCTTCACCTTTCGCCACGGCGACGCCGTCGTCACGGCCGTCCGCTTCTCCACGGCCTTCTTCGGCAAAGGCCAGTTCAAAGCCAAAACCCTCGAAAAGAAAGCGGGCGCCTTCGTTCTAACCCAACAGCTCGAAGCTGGATACTACCAGCCCTTCTCCCCGCCCCGGCTGATTACCACCGAAACCTACGACGATACCCGCGAAGAACGCCCGCGTACGGAAATCTGCCATCTCAACACGGTCGCCGAACTCACCGAGACCCCCAGCGGTTTCCGCCTGCGCATCCAAGCCACGGGTACCGATGAAGTCCCGCTGACGGTCGAGATCAACCTCCGCGAAGGCGGCACCCTCGAAGGCGCGGAAAAACACCCCACCGTGAAGGATGCGTGGGTCCTCCGCCGCGGCCATGCCACTTACATAAAAGGAAAAGACAAGCTCCGAATCGGGCCAGGCAACTCCCCGCATACTTATGTCGAAGTACGCGGAGCGTTGCCAAAGCTCGAAGGGACTTGTCTCTATGTGACCGCCATTACGCCGGTCGATCAGGTGATTGAGTTTGAACGCGTGGGCTAGTCCTTACTGGACCGTCCACGCCCCCATTGCATGCCAGCCGCTATTGGCGCCGCCTAAAGTCTGCGTGCCGCCATAGATAATCTTCCGCCCGGCGAAGCCAGGGTAGAAAGTAATGTTCACCGTAAGGGTCATGCTGTTGCCCGAAAGCGACTTACTCGATCCGACTGCGTCAACTCGACACTGGCTCTTTTCCGTGAAGCCGGATGTCGCCCCCGGCGTAATTCCCGGAGTGATCAGATCCAAGCCGGTATCGGTCACCAAGTACAACTGGTTTCCATTGTTCACGTACGCGATATAACAAGCGTTCGAAGCGTCCAGCGCACTACCGATCAGAATCTGCGACGGTTGCAGGTTCGTGCCCGCCGTCGCATCCCGATAAGTAATCGCCAACGTGGCGGTCGACCCCGTGCCGGAAGCCGGCGCCAGCGATACCACCATCGGATTGGCCGCCAGCGGCGTCGCTACGCCGTAAACGCCCATTGGCTGCCAACCGGAGTTGTTCTCCGCCGCATCGCGTGCCGCCGCATACAATACCTTCCGGCCGGCAAAGGTCGTGGTATTAAACTGCACGACGAGCGTCAGCGTCAGCGAATTCCCACTCGACACCGCCGAAGAACCAGCACCCACAATCGTGCACTGCCCGTTCGACGTCGTGCCCGATCCATTCAACAGCAGCGAAGTCAAACCGCTGCCATCGTTGGTCACCAAAAACACCGTGTTCGCCGGCCGCGAATACGCGATGTAGCAGGCGTTCCGGCCATCCAGGAAGTTGTTAATCAAAACATTGACAATCCCCAGGTCAGCCGCTCCGTCTCCATCCGCCACCGTGAAACTAAACGTCTGCTGCGTACCCGACGTCGCCGTCGGAGTAGCCGAAGTAACCGTTGGAACCTGCGCTCCCGGTGCAATGTTAACCGTATACTTCGTCAGGTAGGCTACGAAACCACCGGGCGTCGCCGACTGAAACGCATTCTTCGTCGTAAAGCCTATCCCGTCTGTGATACCGGTCACATAAACGTGACCACCAGCGGTAGCGGAAATCCCCCCGCCATAGTCCTCACCCGTGCCACCCAGATAAGTCGAAAAGTCCAGCACGTTTCCCGCCGGACTTAACTTGATGACGAAGGCCTCCTGCAGAACACCCGCCGAAGCAGCCTGTTGCGAGTCCTTTTGCACAATATCCTTCGAGAACGTCGTCCCGACGATGGCCAATCCACCCGCCGGGTCCACCGACACCGCCTGAATATAGTCGTCGAGCGAGCCGCCAATGTAAGTCGAGTAGGCAATGCTATTGCCCGCCGGCGATAATTTAACGATGAATCCATCCTGGGTTCCGCCCAACGCATTCCGAAAAGGCGTCTGTAGCGGCAGGTCCGCGGACCTGGTCGCTCCCCCGGCGTAAAGCGCACCCGTCGAATCGACCGCAACCGACCGAATGGTCTCCTCCCCGGAGCCCCCAAAATGGGTGTAGTAAAGCAACGCCGTTCCGGTCGGGTTCAGCTTGCCCAGCACCGCATCGTTAGTCCGGTTCTGCAGAAGTCCAGGCGGCGCGTTAATCGCCGTGTAGTTCGGACGGCCCTCCTGATTATCTCCGCCGAAGTAGACTCCCGAAGCATCCACCCCGATTCCCCCAATCACCACGTCTCCCAGATAAGTAACCCATTGCAACGCGTTCCCGGCCGGCGTGAATCGGAAAATCACTCCCCGGCCAGTCGAAGCGTTCAAAACTCTCGGAGACGGAGAGAAGGTTGCCGCTCCGGCCTGGTACGCGGCAACCACCACGCTCCCATCCGGAGCCACCACTATCCCCTGGGCGGCGGAACCGTTGGCCGCTCCCAGAAAGGTCGAGAAGGCAAGGTCATTGCCGGCTGGTAAGAGCTTCGTAACCACAAGGTCGCCCACCAAGGGGTTCGTCGATACGATCGTCGCTTGTACTGGCGTCCTAAGCGGGTAGTTAGTCGAGAGGCTCACTCCCTGTATGTACGCCGCCCCCGCCGCGTCCACCGCTAAGCCATACGGGATCTCCGACGCTGTGCCGCCCAGATAGGTGGCATAAACTAACTCCGCTCCCGATGGCTTAAACTTCGCCATAAAAAGACTGCTATCCGCATGCGCCGTTTGAAACGGGCTCACAAACGGAAACGCAGCCGAGAAGGATTGCCCCAACAGATAAACATTACCTGCCGCATCCGCCACCACCGAATTACCCGAGCTCGGGGCCGTTCCCAGAAAGGTCGAATAGACGAGCAGCGAAGGGTCGATCACCAACGGCAACTTATGGTCATAACGCGCCAACTCAAAACCCGCGCCCTCGTTCGGCCGCAAGGAATAGCGCGCTTCAATCCTCACCTCCCGTCCGTTCACCATCTGGTAAACATACGGGCGCTGCTGAACAACTTGACCATAAACTGTATCGAGAACCAGGTTCCCAGCCGTGTCCACGGTCATCGACCTCGCGCCGTTCCACGCGATCTCTACCTTCGAGGCATCAACACCCGGAGCCACAACCAAGTCGTACTCCAGTTTCTTCTCTTTCCCATACCAAACCAAGTCAACGCCCGGCTTCACCCCTTTCGCCGTCGCAGATTCATAAGACGGCACGTTCCGTCTCCAAGCTGTAGAATCCTGACCGTGGAAATAGCTCGTCACTCCCGGCAATGCCTTACCAGACTCCCACCCTCGGGCCGGCCGCGCTCCGCGCACGCTCATTCGGAGCGTGGTGTAGTCCATCCCGTCTTTCAACTCCTTGCCCCGCGCCTTATACAGAACCAAAATCGATTCCGTATCCGTCAAGTACAGGTCATGACCATGCGATCGGGCCACATAGCGAACCGCGGACGGAAACTGCCCTTCATTCATCTCAAAGCGCTGCGGCAGGTCGCCCAATGCCTTTTGCGTCGACCGCGGAAGTCCCGCTGGTGCCGACACTTTGCCGACAGGATCAACCCCGCGACGAATCTCTTGCTTACCCGGCGCTGCACTCGCAGCCACCACTACCGAAAGCGCAAGGGCGCTTAGCGAAAGTTTAACCGAAACCGGCATTCTCTCGTTCCTCCAAAAAAACTTCCCAATCCTTGGGCCTTCAGGATATCATGTTAGATTTCTCGATCACCGCAGTACCAAAGTTCGGTAGAGCCTACATTACCCCCCTACCCGCACCCCACGCAGCCGCTCGGCCGCCGATTCCGGCGTCAGATCCCGCTGTGGTCCGCCCAACATCTCGAATCCCACCATAAACTTACGGACCGTCGCCGATCGCAGCAGCGGCGGATAATAGTGCCCGTGCCAAGTGAAGTTTTCATACCTCCCCCCGTCCACCGGTCGCTGATGGAACCCCATCGAATAAGGAAATGGGACCCCAAACAATCCGTCATATCGCTGCCCGATTTCTTTTAGAATTCCCGCCAACGCCCCTTGCTCCACCGGTCGCATCTCGTCAAACCCCGTCACCTGCCGACGCGGCAGCAACAACAACTCAAACGGCCAAATCGCCCAAAACGGCACCACCGCCACAAAGTGATCGTTCGCACACACCACCCGAACCTTCTCCCGCAACTCCAGCGCCAAATACTCCATCAACAGCGGCCGCTCCATCGCCCGAACCTCTTTGGCCAACTCATTCGGCACGCTCGCCGTAGACCAAATCTGCCCATGCGGATGCGCATTGCTGCACCCCATCATCTCTCCCCGATTCTCGAAAATCTGCACCGCCGCAATCC
>JBBRIO010000275.1:0-7062 GCA_038220855.1 Bryobacterales bacterium
AAAGGAGCATGAAGGTCCTGCTCGCGTTCCTCTCTACTTCTCTTCTATTCGCTCAAGCTCCGGCTCCGGCAAAGAAGCCGTCGTTCCTCGACAAAACCACGATGGAGGCCTATATTCGGCATCTCTACGTCTGGCCGAAACAGATCATCGTCGCGATCTCCGACCCTCAGTCATCTCCCATCGAAGGTCTCCTTTCGGTTACCGTGACGGGCTCGATGGGCGCGGCGCGGCAGGCCCAACAGTTCTTCGTCTCGAAGAACGGAGAACGCGTCATCCAGGGCACCGTCCTTGAGGCGGCGAACAACCCGTTCAAGAAAGACCTCGACCTTTTGAAAACCGACCTCCAGCCCGGCTACGGAACTCCCGGAGCTTCCGTCGTGGTGGTCGTGTTTTCTGACTTCCAGTGCCCCTACTGCAAGCAGGAAGCAAAGATGATCCGCGACAATCTGAACGCGGCATTTTCCAAGGAAGTTCGGGTCTATTTCAAGGACTTTCCGCTCGAGCAGATCCATAACTGGGCCAAACCGGCGGCGATCGCCGGCCGCTGCGTCTACCGCCAGGATACGGCGAAGTTCTGGGACTATCATGACTGGATCTTTGCCAATCAAGAGATGACCACCGTGGAGAACCTCCGCTCGCGGCTCGAAGGCTTCGGGGTAGACAAGAAACTGGACGTGCCTGACCTGCTGAAGTGCTTCGACACGAAGGCGACCGAAGCGGAAGTGGCGAAAAATTGGGCCGAGGGCCGGGCGCTGGAAGTAAACTCGACGCCAACCATCTTCGTCAACGGTCGCCGCCTGTCGGGCAGCGTCAGTTGGGACCAGATGAAGCAGATTATCGAATTCGAGATCGAATACCAAAAGACGGCCAAGAACGCCGGCGAAAACTGCGGCTGCGAATTGAAACTCCCCTCTCCCTTGAACCCGTAACATGCGCCTTGCCTCGTTGACTATCTTTGCCGCGGCTTTACTGGCTGCCGCTGAACCGACTGAACAGGCTTATTTGGGCCACATTAAATACCTGGCGAGCGACAAGCTGAAGGGTAGAGGGACCGGCACGCCGGAGCTTGACCAAGCGGCGGAATATATCGCCCGCGAGTTTAAGGCGGCGGGGCTAAAACCCGTGGACTCGTCCTATTTCCAGAAGTTTCCTGTGACGACCCAGGCCAAGCTGGGCGGTAAGAACCGGCTGAGTTTGACGCTGCAAGGCAAAAAGACCTTGTTGCGGTTCAACGAGGACTTTGTCCCACTGAACATGTCCAGTTCCGGGGACTTTTCCGGTGGCGTGGTTTTTGTCGGTTATGGGATCTCAGCGCCGGAGTATAACTACGACGATTATGCTGGCGTTGACGTCGCCGGAAAGGTTGTGGTGATGCTGCGGCGGGAACCGCAGGAAACCGACGACAAAGCTACGTTCAATGGCCGGGTGTACACACGGCACGCGCAGTTCGATTCAAAAACGACGAATGCCAAGCTGCACGGGGCAAAGGCGGCGATCATCCTGAGCGATGTGCTTTCGAGTGGGTATGGTGAGATCGAGAAGTTCGCCAAGAACGCCGGTCCCGCCAACGCCGGGATTCCCGCGATCATGGTGAAGGGCGAGGTCGGTGAGAAGATGCTGGAGGCAGCGGGGCTGAAGCTGCGGGACATCCATGAGGGCATCGATAAGGATATGAAACCGCGGTCGCAGGCACTGAGCGACGTCTCGGTTGCTTTGCGGGCGGATGTTTCGCGGGAAGTTCGGCAGGTGAGGAACGTGGTCGGCTACTTGCCGGGCGAGTCGAGCGAATTTCTGGTGGTAGGTGCTCACTACGACCATCTGGGATTGGGTCAGCAGTTTTCGATGGCGCCGAGCTTGGCGGGCAAGCCCCACTTCGGGGCCGACGATAACGCGAGCGGCACGGCGGGGGTGATTGAGTTGGCGAAGCGGTTTGGCGCAATGGCGAACCGCAAACGGGGCATTTTGTTTATGGCTTTTGCAGGTGAGGAGTTGGGATTGCTGGGATCTAGCTTTTTCGTCAACAACCCGCAGTTGCCTCTCGCCAAGGCCGTGACGATGATTAACATGGACATGATCGGCCGCGTGAAGGACGGGCGGGTGTTTGTCGGCGGCAGCGGGACGGGGTCGAGCCTGAAAGCGGTTTTAGAGGGTACCCCGTCGCACGGTCTGCAGTTTGATATGTCCGAGACGGCCGGGTACGGATCCAGCGACCATACGAGCTTTACGACCAAGCAGGTACCGGTATTGTTCTTTTTCTCGGGGCTGCACGCGGACTATCACAAGCCAAGCGATACGTGGGACAAGATCAACGCTGCCGACGCGGTGAAGTTGCTGGCCTACGTGGGAGAGGTGGCCGATAAGTTGATTTCACAGGAGCGTCCGCAATACGTTCGGGTACTGCCGCCGCAGAGTGCCCATTCTGGGACAGCGCCGGCTTCGGGCGGCTCGTCTGGGTATGGACCATACTTTGGCTCCATTCCAGATTTTGCGGAGCCACCGAAGGGAGTGCGGTTCGCCGATGTGCGAGACGGATCGCCGGCCGGGGTGGCCGGTCTGAAGGCTGGCGACATCATGGTAGGCTTCGACGGGAAGGACGTGGGGAACCTGATGGACTTCACTGTTCTGTTGCGGCAGAAGAAGCCGGGGGACGAGGTTGAGGTGAAAGCGCTGCGGAATGGGCAAACTATGGTGGTCAAGGTACTGTTAACGGCTAGAAAATAAGGGTCTCCCTAATACAAATGCTCTGGGCGACCGATTAGACTGGAAAGGAAGGGATTCCGCCTCATCGTGTCAGAAACAGCAGCCATCTCGCCTACTCCCAGTTCTAAGCATTGGAAAATGCCTCCGCTAATTCTCCACCCGTTCTCGGACTCGAATGGACCGAATAAACTTGTCGAGAGTTCTCGTGCGAGCATGATGTTGCAGGGACTGTTGCCCAACAACGAGTTTACGGTCGACGAGTTGGATCGAAAGTTGTTGGATGGGCGGTATTGTGAGATTCGGATGCTCTACTACGTCGGCAAGGATTTGCTGCGTTGGATTGAGCAGTGCATGGATATGGTGGCGCGCGAAGAATCTTTGCGGCAGCGAAGTGTGAAGGAGCAGAGTTTCGCGAGCCTGCTTGTGGAAGATCCGCCGGAGGCGGTGAAGGCTAAACTTCGCAAGTGGGGCGTGGCGGACTATCGGGCGATTTTCTCGCGGGCACTCGGTTTGAACAGCATCTTTGGTGAGGTGCCGGTGCGGACGGATTTAGCACCAGAGTTTACACGGAACTACTACCGGTACGCTGATCAACTTTACGCTTGCTATCTTTCGCTGTCGCCACATTCTCAGCTCCGTTCAGCGGAGTTTGAGTTCGATCTGTTCGCTTCGGGCGAGTATTCTCGGATGCTAGAGAAAGAGTGGAGTACGACGGCCGACGCGGAGTAGGACGGCGTCTGGAGCATACAGAGCTGGGCCGATGGTGGCTGCGAATAGAATCCAGTTCAGTGTGGGGAGGGTGGGCTCAGTCTGCTGTGTAAACCGCTTTTCCTTGGTTAATTGCCACGGTTGAGAACGATGCCGGATTCCAGCCGAAGCCGGCGCAGCCACGCCCCCTGGCGCAGGCTGGTATCCGCCGCGCAATAAGCAGCCCGAGCGGCTTTCCCTCGGCCGAGGTAAATCATCTCAAATTGCCGCATCGCCTCCCGCCAACCCTGCACGGCCCACCACCGTTTGTCCATGTTCTGAAACGCAAGATACGACGGCTTGAACGCTGCTTCCTCATCGGAAACTAACCTCGGTTCTTGGTTACCTTTGGCCGGCTCATATGCAGGATCTCCTCCGGAAACTGGAAAAACGGAATCACCCGCTCCCAGTTCCGCGCCTATACATCCGCCACTACCTGGTGCTTCGGCCAACGCACCCGAAACTCCTCCAGCGCGGCCGCCGCAGCCTCTGCAGTCCCCGCTCGGTAGACCGGCTACAGGTCCGCCGCCAGCGCCTTGCGCTCTTTCCACGAGGCGTAGTTCAGGCTCGTCGGGATCAGATGCACGAGGCACGTCTGCACCAGAACCTCCGGGAACACACTTTCAATCGCTTGCGTAAAGCCCTTCAAGCCGTCCGTGCAAATCGCATACAGGTCTCGAAACCCCCGATTCTTCAGCTCCGTGATCACTGCCAGTCAGAACTTAGCGCCCTCGTTGGCCGAACTCCATAATCCCAGAACCTCCTTGATCCCCTCCTTATTGATCCCGATCGCCACACACATCACCCGGTTCTCTAACTGGCCTTCATGGCGCATTTTCACCCGCAGCGCATCCAAGTACACCACCGGATACATGCTACCTAACGGCCGGTTTTGACACGATTTCACCTCATCGAGAACCGCATCGGTCACCTCGGAAATCAACCCGGGGCTCTCCTCGACGCCGTAAATCTCGTGCAAATGCGCCTGGATATCGCGCACCGTACAAGGCAATTGTCTTCTCGTCGAACCCGTCTCAGCGGGTCTGATGCTCGCGCGCCAACTGCGGTTCAATGGTGCCCCGCCGATCTCGCGGAACGGCTACTTCCAGCTCTAATTTACACCCTGCATGCTCGCTCTTTTGCCTCGACAGAATGGGGCCGCGTTGTAGCCTTTGCAGCGAGTGTGGGTGACCGCCGGAAACGTTACCTTTACCGGACAATAAAGGTGAACGTCGGCGGGCCGCCTCTCCAGGTGCCTTGCGGCAGGAAATTGTCGACCGAACTCTATCCGGCATAGGGCTGTTAACCGATCCGGTTTTTGATACTTTATCCGGGCATGGAAGGTCAGCCAGCCCTGGAGTATATCTACGACTGGGTAGCCGCGGTGGCCCACGACCACCGGTCAGGCGTCGATAGCCCCTCGTACGTGGTTGACCGTTTGGGGCAACAACCTGCCTGCCGGCCGGCGCTCAGCCCTTATATCTACCCGACGCAGATCAACGCTCTTGCTTCGTCCGATCCCTTTGTCGGAAACGCTGAAGTGCAAATGATCGCGCGTTGTGCCGGGGTTCTTCTTGGACCAGTCGAGCGGACAGAAGTACGTAACTGACCCATTGGGAACGAGTTTATTGGACGGCCCCGTTTTGGTGACGGGGCGGACGACGCGTCGTCAGCGCGGACCGCGATCGCATTTCAGCGTTAGGCTGATAAACTGACGTGGTGACCCTGCACGAACGAGCCGCGAAGATTAAGCTACTGTTGATGGACGTCGATGGCGTCCTGACGGATGGGACGTTGTGGAACGTCCCGACCGCCGATGGCGGGGTGTTTGAAACCAAAGGGTTCGACTCCCAGGACGGGATCGGACTGCAATGGCTGAGCTGGTATGGTATCAAGACTGGCGTCATTAGCGGTCGCGTCTCCCCGGCGACCGAAGTCCGGGCGAAACAGTGCAAGATGTCCTATATCTACCAAGGGCACATCGAGAAGATCCCGATCCTTGAGGAGATTTTGGCTGATGCTCAGATTGACCCCGAGTCGGTGGCTTACGTTGGGGACGACTTTACGGACGTCGTAATTATGCGGCGGGTGGGGTTCGGCATTGCGACGGCCAACGCGCGGGATGAAGTGAAGGCGGCGGCGCATTGGGTGACCCCGAATCGCGGCGGCCAAGGTGCTGTTCGCGACGTGGTGCAACTGATTTTGACCGCGCAGGGGCACTGGCCCGAGATCGTGAAGAAGTACGAGCTATGAGACAGCGGGTGGGCATTGAGGCTCTGGGCGACGCCGGGCCGGGGTTTCTCCATCAGTTGACCGGGGTGATCGCGGCGCATCAGGGCGATATCGCCTCGGTGGAGATCATCGAGAGCGTGGCGAACTCACGGACGTATCTCGAAGTGGAGCTACCCGGCGAGCCGGACGCTATGTTGCAGGATTTGCGAGCGCTCGATTGCGTCCGGTCGGTCGAGTTGGTCGAGACGCTCCAGAAGGTCTACGGGAAGCGGATCATCATCATGGGCGGCGGGGCGCAGGTGGGACAGGTGGCTATCGGGGCGATCATGGAAGCGGACCGGCACAACATTCGGGGCGAGCACATCTCGGTGGATACGATCCCGCTGGTGGGGGAGCAGGCGTTGGCCGCTGCGGTCCGCGCGGTGGCTCGGTTGCCCCGTGCGCGGGCGATTGTGCTCGCGGGTTCGCTGATGGGCGGGGAGATTGAGGCGGCCGTCCTGGAGGTCCGCGCTAAGGGGCTGTTGGTCGTCAGTTTGAACATGGCGGGTTCGGTGCCCGACGCGGCAGACCTGGTGGTAACGGATCCGGTGCAAGCCGGGGTGATGACGGTGATGGCCATTGCGGACACGGCCAAGTTCTCGATCGACAAGCTGAGCAAGCGCGTGTTCTAGGATGTTGGTCCGGTTCGTGGTGATCGACGCGGCTGGGTTGTTGACCCGGTTGGTCCCTCTGGGGAACATCCTGTGGGACAAGTACCTGGGAGACGCGCTGTATGCGGCGATGGTTTGCACCATCGTGCGACGATACTGGGCGGCGGCGCTGGTTATGGTCGCTATCGAGTGCTTTCAACTGACGGGGATTCCGCGGGGACTGCTGGGGCGTTTGTTGGGGACGACGTTCAGCTTCCTCGATTTGGCGGCGTACGCGGTTGGGATTGCCGGGTATGCGGCTACGTCAGAATATCTCGCACGACGCGGGCGGGTTCGACGCCAGTAAGGCGGTGGTCGAGGCCGGGTAGAGGGCGGACGGTCGCGTGGAGGTTGCGGACACGGGTGGGGCGGTTCGGTTGGTCGTCGAGGCGCTCGAAGCGATCGGTGAGGCGTGGAGGTTGCGGATAGGCGTGGCGGTTCGGTTTGTCGTCTGGGCGCTCGAAGCGATCGGTGGGGCGTGGAGGTCGCGGATAAGGGTGGCGGTTCGGTTTGTTGTCGGGGCGTTGGAAGCGATCGGTTGGGCGTAGAAGTTGCGGACACGGGTGGGGCGGTTCGGTTTGTTGTCGGGGCGTTGGAAACGATCGGAGGGGCGTGGAAGTTGCGGACAGGTGAGGCTAGGAGGTCTAGAACTTCGCAGATATGGAATCGGTCGGGGAGGAGAGGAGGTTCGGGA
>JBBRIO010000276.1:0-7057 GCA_038220855.1 Bryobacterales bacterium
CGACTCCCGGATCGTCGTCCCGATCGAGGTCGCCTCGAACCATTGAAACAGCGGCAGCAACTCCATCGCTCTTAACCCCGCGCCTTATCGAACCAGTTGTAAGCCTGCATCCGTCCGCAGATCACCACCAGGCACCAAAGCGCCATCGAGCACCCCCCGGCCACCCTCGCCCGCCAAGGCGGCGTCGCATCGCCGTCCCAATCCGCCACCCGCCGGTAAATCGTGAAATGAAACAGCAAAGCGTTGACTCCGGTCAACCCGATCATCACCATCTTCACCCGAAAAAACACGTTCTCCGAAGCCCGCACCGGCCCCGAATAGAAAAGCAGCCCCCCGCTTATCGCCATCAGCACAAAGCCCGCCAACGCCCACGGCAACAACTTCCCCGCCACCGCCGACACCGGCACCCCCCGCAAACCCACCCCCATCAGCCGCAAATCCAACATCGCGATCATCCCTAGAAACAAGCACAGCGTCAGCACATGCGAAGTTTCAATTATCGGGTAGAGCAAGGTCGACTCGCGGATGGCGATGCTTCCCGCCGTCCCTTCGAGCCACTGGAAGAAAGGAAGTAAATTCATAGCGAACCCGCCCAGTTTATCAAAGCGCCCTGCTCGCTTCTGCTACAATTCCGGTCGCACCATGCAAAAAAGATTGTGGCTTCTGGCGTCTCTCTCTCTCCTCGCCACCTGCAAGTCCGCCCCGCCCATCAAGGCCGTGTCGACGCTAGAGGAAGTGATGCACCACATGGTCATCCCCAACGCGGACATCGTCTGGGACTCCGTCGGCACGATTTACACCGTAGGCCATGTCGAAGAGAGGCAGCCGAAGGACGACGAGGAGTGGTTGGCTGTGGAGGCGGCCGCCACGATCCTGACCGAGGCCGGCAACTTGCTGATGATGGAAGGGCGAGCGAAGGACAACGGCCCGTGGATGGAGCGCTCCCGCGCCCTGCGCGAGGCCGCGGCGTCGATTCACCAAGCCGCCAAGGCCCGCGACGTCGCCGCCGTCTTCGTCCGCGGCGGCTATCTCTTCGACGCCTGTCAAGGCTGTCATTTTCAGTACCGGTTTGAGAAAGATCCCAACACCATCCGCTCCCACTGAACCATTCGAACCGTTTTCGGATACCATCAGCCACCGCATGACTCTCAAAATCGATAAAGCCGGCCGCGTCATTCTCCCCAACCCATCCGCGATCGCCTCGGTATGCTCCCCGGCTGCGATATCGAAATCGAAGAAACGCCAACTGGGCTCCTCCTGAGCGCCCCAAATCATTAACCGGCCCCTGTTAAAACGGGTAGCTTTCTCCTTCCTGCCGGCGCAATTCCGCCCGGCTACAATATCCTCAACGCCATCACGGACGACCGCAACGAACGGGCGCGGAAGTCCTGGGGCCGATGATCTGATTCTGTGACACTTCAGTCCGCGTCGCCGCTGCCGTCTAAAAACACCCCCTCAAACTCGCCTGTTCGGTTCATCCTCGAAGAACTGTTCCTTCAAAACCACCGTGGAGTCACAAGCGCACAAGGCTTACCCGAACTCTATTCCGTTCTGACTCGAACCTCCTTTAAACCACCGCTCTATCCCCGCGAGGTCTGGCTGATCATTGAGCAAATGATTCTTCCTCATCTCGAACTGGTCGCGCTCGCCCCGCCGGAGTTTACCGAAGTGGTCCAGGATTGTGCCGCCCATGGCTATCTCGGCGGGCGCATCCACGACGCGGTTCACCTGAGCATCCAAGATGCGATTCAACTAAAGCCGGCCCTCAAAATCTCTGCCGGCAGAATCTACCCGTTCAATGGGAAGGATTTCCGCGCCCTTGCCACCAACGAAGCCCAAAGAAAAATCGCCGCACCATGATCTCGCTGGGAACCTCGCCAACGATTGACCGGCCTCAGCCAAACCCGCCCGCCCTCAGCCGCTCCTTATTACCCGCCGCGTTTAGACGCTGGTTGTTGGATCAACGCTCGAAGTATTCTCTTGGCACCGTAACCGGAATACCGTCAGCACGGCCCTGGCCAAAAGGGAAAAAAGCTCTAAAACGGTGGCGCAATGCCGAAGAGTTCCCTGTGAAACCCTCCGCTGATCCATTGGCGCCTGACTCCGGCTTGGCTCCTAGCCGTACTGCTGCCGAGAGCATAGGGCAGATCCCTGCACTGGCACTGCTGGCGGCATTGCAAGGTTCAGGGAGGGCCGTTATCCTCTTCGATGCCGCCCTGCAAATAATCCACCGCACAAGCGATGTCGACAACCTGCTTGGCGCAGCAGTGGAGCCCGACCGTCCAGCAAGTTCCATTGTGGAGTTGCTGCGGCAAACGCAGCTCGATTCCTCCTCGATTTCCGCTGCGCGCCAAGCCATTATGAGTGCGCTGCAAATGAGTTCGCGACAAGAAACTCTGCCAGTCTCCTCCAAGCTATCGCGCAACGATGGCAATAAGGCTCTCCAGATCACAGTAAAAAATCTGGGCAGCTCCATCTACGCTGCATTCTTTGAATTCCACCAACCTGCCGTCGCCCCTGCCGCCGCGCCCCTTGAAGAAGCCGACCACCTCACAGGTTTAGCCATGCGACGCCAGTTTGAGCGGGAGCTGCGGGATCGGCTGCTTGAATGCCGCCCGGCCGGAGTGGCCGTCCTGCTTATGGATCTCGACCGGTTTAAACAGGTAAACGACTCTCACGGCCACCTGATCGGCGATGCCCTGCTGCATCGGGTCGGGGAGCGCTTGCAAAAGGCTACCCGGCAAGGCGATCTCGTCGCTCGCTTCGGGGGCGATGAATTTGCAGTTCTGCTCAGATCCTCCTGCAGCCATGACGAAGCCGTTGTAATCGCTACCCGGATCGTCGATCTGATTGGCCGTAGTTACCTCATCGAAGGCCAGCCGATCAGTGTAGGTGCCTCCGTCGGCCTCGCTTTCGCTCCGGATCATGGCACCGATTCGGCCACGCTGCTGCGCAACGCCGATCTTGCCATGTATGAATCCAAACGGCAAGGCCGTTCGCGGGCGTGCTGTTTCGATTCCACGTTGCTCGATAGCGCTGTCGCGCGTTACAGCAACGAAAGGGACCTCCGGAAAGCGCTGCCCGCCCGGCAATTCGAACTGCACTACCAACCGCAAGTAACTGTCGACGGAACACTCTGCGGGTTCGAGGCGCTCATCCGTTGGCGCCACCCGGAACGCGGGCTCATTCCGCCGGCAGAGTTTTTGCCCACGGTCGAAGAGATCGGCCTCATGGATCAGGTTGGTTCGTGGGTGCTGATAACGGCCTGTAAGGAGGCCACCAAGTGGCCGGGCGATCTGGTGGTGGCGATCAATGCCGCCCCCTCACAACTGGAAAAACCCGGCTTTGCCGATTGCGTGCGGGACGCCTTGAAAATGAGTCGGCTGCCGGGCTGCCGACTCGAGATTGAAATTACCGAAGGCGCCCTCCTGAGCCAGGGCACCGTCGTAATGGAGACTCTTCAGCGGCTCCGCGAACTCGGAGTCAAAATCGCTATCGACGATTTCGGAACCGGTTACGCCTCCCTGAGCCAGCTGTCGCAGTTCCCCTTCGACAAAATCAAGCTCGACCGTTCATTGGCTGGATTCGATGGAAACAACCTGAAGAAGCGGGCCATCGTCCGGGCCGTCACCTCCCTTGGTCAGAGTCTCGGAATGACCGTCTTGGCCGAAGGAGTGGAAACGGTGGAACAGATGGACCGGCTGAAGCTCGACGGCTGTTCGACTCTGCAGGGGTACTATCTCGGCCGGCCTTCGCCTGCGAGCCAAATCGAAGGCATTCGCGCCCACTTTGCCACGCCGGTTGAGCCGGAAAACAACACCGCGGAAAGTAATCCAGAGGGAAACGAAAATGAGTGAGCTTTACATGGTGACGTACTGCAGCCGCAACCTGATCACCGGCGGCGAAGCGGCCACCGCGCATGAGGTCGACCAGATACTGGCCGTATCCCGGCGCAACAACAAGCAAAGCGGGATCACCGGCGCCCTGCTCTATAACGCCGGCAGCTTTGCTCAATTATTGGAAGGACCACAGACTGCTCTGGAACGGACGTTCGAGACAATCCAGTGCGACCCCCGTCATGGCGACGTCATGATCCTGCATGCCGGTCCCGTCGCACAGCGTTCGTTCCCGGAGTGGTCCATGGCATTCGTCGATGCCAAGGACGGCGTCCAAGCCCCAGCCGCCATGGCGGCCCTGGAAGCCGTTCTGGCTGGCAAACCCGGCGCTGGCGACCAGATCGTCGCCACGTTGAAAAAACTTGTCGTCGAAGAAGGCGAGTGGGCCACGCTTCTATAGCGTCACCATCCACCAGCCAATTCCTGGTATACCCTGCGCCGTCAGTGCATGGCCTGGGCCCGGCGCAATTCCTATCCTGAACGGCCTCACGAACGACCGCAACGAACGGGCGCGGAAGTCTTGCGGCCTATGATCTACTCGCGATTCGCTAAGCCATCCCTGCCCAGCGACTTCGCGATCGCTTCCGCAACCCGCCGGCCGGACGCGAGCGCCCCATTGATAGACGCCGTATCGCGATGGTCTCCGCACACATAGAGTCCCGGTCGCACCAGAGTCTCTTTGGCCCCGGCCCCTCCCGAAGCGAGAGTTTGCTCGGGAAGAGCCTGGGGAATCCAATCGGTCCGCAGGTGGCGCCACCCTAGGACGTCGCGGCCAAACCATTCGGCCAGCTGTGTCCGCACCGCGGCCAACAGTTCGTCTCCACCAACCCGCGAGTTGCCGACGACGGTTGCCGATACCAGATGCGAACCGCTTGGAGCATACGAGGGAGCCACGACGCTGGGCACGCAAACGTTATTGACCGGTCCCTGGCCGTCCCCGTTCAGGACCAGCATCGGTTCTGCAATGGGCGATTTTTCCGCCGCGAAATAAAAGCAGCTCGTACTGCGGAAAGCCAAGCGCGGCATCTCCGGCAGCAGTCGCGTCGCCGCCTCCTGGTCCGTGGCCACCACCACAATGCGCGCCTTGATCTCTTCTCCGGAAGCGAGCGTCACCCCATCCGGTCGAACCTCTACGGCTTTCTGCCCGAAGCGAACACTGTCAGCGGGCAAATGGCTCCGAAGTTGCTCCGCCATCGCACCCATTCCCGAGGCGGGAAGCGCCGCGTCGCCTAACGAGAACATGCGGAAGACAAACTCGAGCATATGGCTCGACGTTTCCAGCTCCCGTTCGAGAAAGATGCCACCGAAAAATGGGCGGAAGAAGCGCTCGACCATCTTCGCTGAGAACCCGTAGTCCCGCAGGAAATCAATCGTCGAGGTCTCCGGCGACTGAAACAGGTTTTCGAGCGGCCGCCCGGTCACGCGCAGGCGCAGTAGCCCTACCCGCAATTTGTCGCTGAAGCTTCCAATCGGAGACACAAGCGAACTGAGTGCCGACTGCGGTCGCCGCCAGGGGTCGACCACGCGATGGAAACGGCCCTCGAATCGAACCAACGCTCCCGGGGCGAACGAGTGCAACTGCAGAGCGGGGTAGTCCAACATGCGCTGGGTTTCGGGGTATGCGGTCAGGAAAACCTGGAAGCCCCGATCCAGCAAAAAACCATCGACGACGTCGGTGCGAGCCCGGCCCCCGACGGCATCGGATGCCTCCAGCACGGAACAAGAAACGCCCAGCCGAGTCGCTTCCCTGGCGCAAGCCAGGCCCGCCAAGCCTGCTCCAATGATTAAAACCTCAGACATAATCGACGAATTCCCGCTAGAGCCCCTGTTGCAATTATGACTCAGCTATAAACCAAAGTCCGTTTGCGGGGGTGAATCCAACCGTCAGCCTTCGGGCAAGCTGTTAAAGAAGCGCCGCGTCCTGAACTCTAATCGGAACTTGGCCGGAAGCACTCTTCCCTATGCCGTGCGAATCGGAGTGTCCCCTCACACCGCCCGAACGCGTCTTGCGTCCCTCGTCGAGCGCGGGCTGGCGGCGGAAATCGGCAGCGGGCCAGAGGACCCCCGTCGGCGCTACCATCTGGCGTCCGATGCCACGTAATCATTGACAAGTGTTTGCAAACGTGCCGCCGGAGCTCAGCGGCAGAAGGTCGCGGTTTGGTTAAGGAACTTGCCAGGCTCCACTGGCTTTCCATTGGCTCACTTGACCTGCCAGCGTGCTTACCGCTGTCCAAACGACCTTGGGTCCCGCAAACCCGGACTTGAAGGCAAGGTTTAGGTTCAAGGTCAGCCTTCCGCCAGATCTCGTAGCCGACGATCCAGCAGCGCTCAGGCGGCACTGGGAGTTTTCGAGAACTCCTGATCCTCCCAATGGCGCACTGGTCGCCTTGTTTCCATCGCCGTCGTCCGGTAATAAGAGCAGCAAATTTGCGGGCGCAAAGAAAGCCACATAACAAGCCCCCCGTGCGTCGATGGCCGTGTTCATCAGAGCCCAGGAGGTTTGTAAATTCGACGTGGACGATTGGTCTTCGAAATCGAAGGAAACCGTCGCGGCGGCGGCGTTTCCGGTGCTCGGAGTCATGGAGAGTGAACGGGGGAACGAGACGGTTGATGAAATCTCATGGAAGCCGACCGACTGCCATCCGTTCGTCCTTTCGGCCACGTCCCGAACGGCGGCGTAAATCACTTTACTGCCGGTAAAGCTCGGCCGGAAGATGACGTTTAGCGTTAGGGTAAGCCGGTTTCCGCTCGTGATAGCCGAAGATCCTGCCGAGTTTATCGTGCATTGACTATTCGAAACCGAACCAGTACCACCGAGGACGAGGGCCGGCGAAAGCCCGGTCGCCGGACCCGCGTCGTTGACGAGAAACAGGATCTGGCTGGGGTTCGAGTAGGCGATGTAGCAAGCTGCGCCTCCGTCGAGAGCTTGGTTGATCAGGACGTTGACGATGCTAATCTTCGCGACGCTTTCAGGATGATTTACTTGAATCTGGACGACCTTCGAGGAGCCAGTTCCAGCTAGCGGAGTGGTCGCGGCCAGGTCGGGCAAGATCGCAACGGTCTGCGTGACAAGAAGGGTCACGGCCCTCGTGGCCTGCGAATAAGTGGCGTTGGCTGCGGCTGTCGCTGTGATCTGACAGTTGCCGGCAGCACTAAAGGTA
>JBBRIO010000277.1:0-7054 GCA_038220855.1 Bryobacterales bacterium
TGATGTTGGAGGTGGGGTTCGTGCGCCAGTTGGCGGCGAAGTTGCGGGGGGTGCGCTCGGTATTGACGAGGCAGGGGGTGCCGGGGTAGAGCGGTGAGCCTCCGTTGCCGCGGTCGCAGTTGGTGTCCTGACGGCCGAAGGAGTAGCGGATGTAGACGGCGTTCTGGGGATCGAAGATGTGATCCACCTTAAAGGTGATGTCGTTCTGACGTTCGTTTTGGGGAGCTACGAACGTGTAGCCTGCGGTGTTGAGACCGTCGCCGAAATCGAAGCGGTTGGGGAGGGGAGTTTGGGCGATGAGGGCGGCGATATCGCGATCGGCACCGAGGCGCTGGGGATCATTTTGGAAAATATTGTAGGAGCCGATGTTGCCGAGGGGATTACCGGAGAGGTCGACTGTGCCACCGGCGACGCCAGCGGGGAGGTTTCGTCCGGCGCGGTTGTAGCGGTAGGTGCCTTGGCGCATGGCCTGGGTATAAACGGTGCGGGTGACCTGAGAGGTTTCGAGGGCGCGGAGGCCTTGGCCGTTGGCGAAGAAGAACGTCTGATTCTTGATGATGGGGCCACCGAGGGCGCCGCCGAAAATCTGCTGGACGAACTGGCGTTTGCCGAGGCGATCGAGGTTGTTCTGCCATTCGTTGGCGTTGAGGCGGGGGGTGCGATAGAACCAGAAGGCGGAGCCGTGGAGGTTGTTGGTGCCGGATTTGGTGACCATGGCGACTTGGGCACCGGAGTTGCGGCCGGAATCGGCGGTGAAGTTGCCGGTGATGACGCGGAATTCGGCGAGGGAGTCGGGGTTGGTACGGATGGGGGAGAAATTGGAGCCGCCGGCGGAGCTTTCGTTGGTATCGATGCCGTCGAGGGTGAAGTTCCAGGCGCGGTCGCGAGCGCCGTGGACGTGGATGCCGCCACCGGTGTTGCTGCCAGATGTGATGCCGGGTTGGATGAGAACGAGTTCGAGGGGGTTGCGGCCGCGGGTGCCGACGATGGGGAGGTCCTTAATGATTTTTTCTTCGATCAGGTTGCCCATGTTGCCGGAGGTGGAGGTTTGGACGGCTTGGTAGGCTCCGCTGACTTCGACGGCTTCGGTGACGGCGCCGATTTGGAGGACGACGTTGACGGTGGTGGGTTGCCCGATGGAGACGACGGAATTTTTTGCGTTGAACTTTTTGAAACCGGCGGCTTCGACAGCGAGGGTGTAGCGCCCGGACTGGAGGGCTTCGAAGAGGTAAGTGCCCGCGTCGGAGGTCTTCATTTGGAAGGTAATATTAGTCCCTTCGTTGGTTAAGGAGACGCTAGCGGCGGCGACTACGGCGCCGGAGGAGTCCTGAACGGTTCCTTGCAACCTTGACGTGGTGCCTTGCGAGAATGCCGAAAGTGCGGCGAGAGTGAGTGCGAGAGTGACCCTGAACAACATTTCGACAGTGTAACATCGGAAATAGCACATGTTGATATTGGCATCGCAGTCGCCGCGCCGGCGGGAGATATTGGAGCGGGCGGGGATTCCGTTTACGGTCCGGGTGGCGGACGTGGATGAGCGTTTACGGGTGGGGGAGGGGGCGCAGAGTTATGTGCGGCGTTTGGCGACGCAGAAGGCGGTAGCGGTGAGCCGGCCCGGGGAGGTTGTGCTGGGTGCGGATACGACGGTGGTGGTGGGCGGGGAGATTCTGGCAAAGCCGGTGGATGAGGCGGATGCCGAGCGGATGCTGGGGTTGTTAGGGGGGAGGACGCATGAGGTGATTACGGGGATTTGTTTGAAAGTGGGCGGCCAGTTGTATATCGATGCCGAGACGACGCTGGTCCGGTTTGTGGAACTGAGCGCGGAGGAGATATCGGCGTATGTGCGGACGGGCGAGCCGATGGACAAAGCCGGGGCGTACGCGATTCAGGGGGGGGCCAGCCGGTACATTGACTGGATCGAGGGGTGCTATTGGAACGTGGTGGGGTTGCCGGTGGCGAAGGTGTTTGGGCAACTGCGCCGGCGGGGTCTGCTTTAAATTTTGATTTTGGGGTAGCGCTCGCGGACCCAATCGACGAAATCGTCGGGGCAGGCCATGGTGGAGAGGCGGCTTTGGCGGACGAGGGCGAAGTGGGGGAAGAGGTTGGAGGCTTTGACGGCGTGGAGGGTGGTGGGGGGGTCGAGGCGGCGGAGGAAGGTGAGGTCGACGACGGCGGATTTGGGGTTTTCGGGGTCGGGTCGGGAGGCGGAGTCAACGCGAGCCAAGCCGACGATGGCCGAATCTCCCATGCTGTGGTAAATAAATACTTTATCTCCTTTTTGCATGGCGCGGATGGATTGGACGGCCTGGGCGTTGGTGACCCCGTTCCAGACGGTTTTGATTTCTTTTTCAAAATCGGAAATGCTGTAGGTTTCCGGGTCGGTCTTGGCGAGGTGATAGCGAGAAGAAGGCATCAGGTGAATATCCTATTCCTTTGTAGCAGAAGCAGTTAGCCCTACGGGCTAAGGGGGATGGACATAAAGAACTGGAACTCGTAGAACGATTGGGGTGGTATACAATAGCTGGTAAGGCAGTGCAAACTGGCATTGAGCCGGAACCCGTGCCAAGTCAGCGAGAACGGAGATAAGTCTTATGGAAGGACAGAGCAAATTGAGAGCGTTGATACTCGTATGGACGCTGATGCTTCCGGTGCTAGGAATGGCGCAAAAGCCATCGAAGCCGAAGGACACTCCGGAGATTCAGGACGTGAAGTCGCCGAACGCGAATGCGGGTTTGGAGACGGCGGCACCGGTGGACCCGAAGGGTTACAAGTTGGGACCGGAGGACGTGATTGGAATTCTGGTCTGGCGGGAAGACCAGTTGAGTGGGCAATTTGTGGTGCGTCCCGACGGCAAGATTACATTGCGGCTGGTGGGGGATTTGAAGGTTGAAGGGATGACGTTGGATCAGGTGAAGGACGACGTGACGAAGGCGTATGCGGAGAAGTTGAATCGTCCGGAGGTGAGCGTATCGCTCCTACGCGTGGGGAGTAAAAAGTTTTACTTAGTTGGCGAAGTGAATAAGACGGGGATGTTCCCGCTGGTGGTTCCGATCACGATTCTTGAGGCGTTGAATGCGGCGGGTGGTCTGCGGGAGTATGCCAACAAGAAAAAGATTGTTATTTTGCGGGGCAGTCAAAGAATCAAGTTTAATTACGATGAGGTAATGAAGGGCAAAAAGCTCGAGCAGAACATCCTCATCGAGAATGGCGACCAAGTCTTCGTTCCGTAGGCGGGAAAGCCGAGTTGAATGGAATGACTGGCGTTGAGTTGCAGTAGAAGTAAAAGTTGAAGAGCGAGGAACGTGATGCAAGCGCAGGAAACATTTGAGATCGGACGTCGCGCGTTGGACATGGAGGACTATGTCGACGTGCTGCGGCGGCACAAGTCGTGGATTTTGGGTCCTTTTTTTGCGGGGATCGTGATTGCGACGGTGGTGGCGTGTTTGTGGCCCGATACGTATGTTTCGACCGCGACAGTGCGGGTGACGGCGGCAACGGTGCCGGAGCGGTACGTGCAGTCGGGTTTAAACCAGATGCTCAACGAGCGGATCAGCAGCATTGGACAGCAGGTACTGAGCCGAACGACGTTAATCAACATTATCCAAACGTTGGATTTGTATGAGAAGGACCGTCGTCGTTTGCCGATGGAAGATGTGGTTGATCGCATGAAGACGAAGGACCTCGGGTTTGGACAGGTGACGACGCTTCAAGGGCAAGCCTCGCGGACGGGTGTATTCCCGGTAAGTTTTAAGTACGAGGATAAGTACAAAGCGCAGAAAGTAACGAAGGAGATTGTCAGCCGCCTGATTAGTGAGAACACCCGTGTTCAGTTGAGTATTACGCAGAACACGACTGAGTTTCTGACTGAGGAAGTGGTGAAGGCGAAGAGCCGAGTGGATCAGATTGAGCAGTCTTTGACCGCGTTTCGGATGAAGAACGCGGGGCGACTGCCCGACGAGCGAGCGATGAACTTTTCGGCGCTGCAGAGTGTGGAGACGCGGATTTCAACCTTGAACACGGCGATCCAGCGGATTAATCAGGAAAAGCTGATGCTAGAGTCGCAGATTCGACTGCAGCGGGAGCAATACAATCTGGGGGTGGCGGCGGCCTCGGCGGCTTCGAACCCTGGCTCGGGCGAGGTCGCCAAGGCGCGGGTCGCTAATGAACGCCTGGTGGCGTTGGAACGAGAACTTCAAGGAGCCGAGCAGATGCTGGTCCAACTTCGAGAGCTTTACAAAGAGTCTTATCCGGACGTAGTGAGGGTGAAGGGAAACGTAGAGAGCTTGCGGCGGCAGAGGGCGGAGTTGGTTAAGCGGGAGGAGGAGGCGGCGAAGGTCGAAGCGGCCGCGACGTCGGCGTCAAAGCCGGTGGCCTCTTCGAAACCGGTAGTCCTGACGCGGGATATGCAGGCGATGCTACTTGTGTTGCGCCAGATGGAGACGCTGATTCAGGCGAAGGCTACCGAGAGTCAGGATTATACGGCGGAGTTGTCGCGGCTGAACGCTCAGGTTCGGGACTTTCAGGGACGGATCGGTTCGACGCCGATGGCTGACCAGGAGTTTCTGTCGTTGAGCCGTGACTACGAGAGCGCCAAACAAGAGTATCAACAGATGTTGGCCAAGCAGAGCGATGCTAAGCGGGGACAGGAAGTGGAACGGCGCCAACAAGGCGAGATGCTGGAACTCGCCGATGACGCTTCTTTGCCGACTGAGCCGACTGAGCCGAAGCGCGGAGTGATTATTGGTGCGGGTGCCTTCTTCGGACTCTTGCTGGGAGTGGTGCTGGTGGGAGCTCGCGAGATGAAGGATACGACGTTGAAGAACCTGAAAGACGTCCGGGCGTATACGCAACTGACGGTGTTGGGTTCGATTCCGCTGCTGGAAGAAGATTTGGTCGTGAAGCGGCGGAAGCGGTTGACCTTGCTGGCTTGGTCAACGGCGATTTTGATCGGCACGCTGGTTATGGGCGGGGCTTTTTACTACCTTAACGCGAACAGGCCGTAACAGGATAGAGGACGGGAAACTAAGACCATGAGCAGAGTTCACGATGCATTGCGCCGCGCCGAACGCGCGGGAACCTTTCAGCCGCCCGCGGGATCTCCGCCTCCTACCTCAATGGTGCCCGCTTATGCTCAGCAGGCGATGCAGAGTGCGGCGGCGATGGTGAATGATCCGGTTAATCTGCAGGGTCTCCTCGAGAAGATTGAAGAGATTCCATTCCGTCCGCTTGCCGACGCGCATTTGATTGATCCGACTCGTCCGAGCGAAGCGCCGAGCGAGGAGTTCCGCACTTTGCGGACCCGGCTCAACCACATGCAGAGTTTGAATCCGATTCACTCGATTGTGGTGACTTCGCCTTCGCCTGCGGAAGGAAAATCGTTTACGGCGGTGAATTTGGCGCTGGCCCAGTCGCATTTGGCGGGGAATCTTACTCTGTTGGGCGACTTCGACTTTCGGCGACCGATTGTCCATACTCTGTTCCAGGTTGATCGCAGCCCGGGCGTGACTGATTTTCTGCTTGGCCGGGCGCAACTGCACGAAATTATCAAGAAAGTTGCGGGTACGAACCTGTACATTATGCCGGCCGGGGAAGCGGTATTGAACCCTCTCGAGTTGCTCAATTTGCGAGAAGTGAAGAGCATGGTGGATCGGTTGCCTTCGGTGTTTAACTGGGTGATCCTGGATACGCCCCCGCTGCTGTTCGCCGCGGATGCTAACCTGCTGTCGACGATGTGTCACGGAACACTGCTGGTGGTTCGTATTGGGACCACGACGATCGATTCGGTAACCCGCGCGATGCAGTCGCTGTGTGAAAACAATGTGCTCGGGATATCGGTGAACGGAGCGCGTCGCGGCGAGCTCTACAGCCGATACACGTATTACCATTCGTATTATTACTCGGCCGAAGCGAAGGCTCGCGAGGACGGGGAGGCCGACGCAGAGGCTCTGCGAGTGGCCGGGCCGCCGCCCGCGAAGCCCGAATAGGCGCTGTTGCTTTAGAAGGGCAGGATGGGCGAGTTCCTCGTTCGCTCAAGCCGCGCTGGAGCGGCCGGTGCACTTCCCTAATCCACCACGATTCCTCAGACTCCATGAAGGTACGCTTGCGCAGTTCTACAGGCTGGGAAGCCGGTTGGGCCGGCGGTTCGATCCGCATTCTACGATGCAGCGGAAGACGCCGCAGCACTGGGTGCCGAAGGCGGCAGTGGGGTAGGTCTCGATCGAAAAGCCCGAACCAGACGTTCAAGCCGGGGCGATTGACGATGGATAGCAGAAACGGCGAGTTTACGCCGGTAGTCTGGATTAGCGAATTGACGGTGCGAGACCTGGATATCACGGATGGCAGTGATACGTTGTTTGCCGCTCCGAATTCCCGGCTGATTCCGTCGATGGCGTGGGAGAAGCGCGAGGAGTAGGCGGCGTCCTCGCGCTCTGGGTTCGTCTCCAGGAACTCGCGCACAACGGACTGGTTGCGGCTTCCGAGTGGGGAGAGTTCCTGGATTGATGGAGGCCGCAACCGGTTTGTGCGCTCAGAAGTAGAGCGTGAGCGCGGCCTGCATGATGCGCGGGTCGCGGGCGCTGGTGATGCGTCCGAAGGCGGCATTCTGGAACGCAGCGACGGGGTTGCCGAAGTTGGGCTTGTTGAGAGCGTTGAAGATCTCCCAACGGAACTCGAGACGACGCTTTTCGCTGAACTTGAAGTTCTTGAAAGCACCGGCGTCAAAGTTGATCAGGCCCGGGCCGTAAAGCAGGTTCCGGCTGGAGGTGCCAAACGTGCCGAGGGCAGGTAAGGCGAAGGCCGTGGTGTCGAAGTAGCGCGTGATCATGGTGCCGCGATCGGCGCTGCCATAGACTTCGGGCGAACGGAGCACGTCGGCGCGGTCGCGACCGATGCCAGCTAAGCTGCGGTCGACGCCAGCAGAGACGCTGAAGGGGACGCCGCCTTGGAGTGTCATGATGCTGTTGATCTGCCAGCCGGCGAAAAGGTACTTTTTGATGCCGGTGGCACCCCGGCCAAGGGGCACGTCCCAAAGGATGCTGTTGACGACCCGATGGCG
>JBBRIO010000278.1:0-7052 GCA_038220855.1 Bryobacterales bacterium
GCGAGATTCTTGGCGCTTTTGAGGGCGGTGGAGAGGCCGTAGCCGACGGGGAAACCAAGCTTCGCCAGTTTGACGGAGGGGGCGACTAGATCGGCCCATTTGGCTTTGCCGTACTTTTTGTGAGCTAGTTCGAAGCCGCGGACGGTGCCGGGGATGCCGGCGGCGCGCCAGCCGAGGAGGGAGTCGCGAGTGGGTTTGCCGTCTTTATCGAGGTACATGTCGCGGGTCGACTTTTCGGGGGCGCGTTCGCGGAAGTCGATAAACGTGGTGCGGCCATCGGCGAAGCGGACGAGCATGAAGCCGCCGCCGCCGATGTTGCCGGCCGAGGGATGGGTGACGGCAAGCGCGAGGCCGACCGCGACGGCGGCATCGACGGCATTGCCCCCGGCTTGTAAAATGGCGACGCCGGCGTCGGTGGCATGGATCTCGCGAGAGACGACCATGGCTTTGCGGGCGCGGACCGGGGTGGCGGCGGAGAGGGGGGCGAGTAGTGTAAGCACCGCGAGGGACAGCGCAAGGAGTTGGCGCATGATTTACTATGGTAACGCTCTAGTGAGTGGTCGCTGCGCGACCTAGTGAGACGTCGCCGCTCGACGTCGCCATTCGAACAGCGCGATGCCGGTGGCAACACTTACGTTGAGCGATCCGATTTTGCCGTACATGGGGATTTTGACGAGGACGTCGCAGTTGCGGGCGACGAGTTCATGGAGGCCCGCGCCTTCGGCTCCGACGACCATGACGGTGGGCAGGTGGAACTGGACTTGGTCGTATTGCTCGGTTCCGTGCTCGGTGAGGCCGTAGATCCAGTAGCCTTCTTTCTTGAGTTTTTCGAGGGTTTGGGCGACGTTTCCGATGCGGACGATGGGCATATGGGCGAGTGCGCCGGCGGCGGCCTTGGCGGCGACTTCGGTGACCGGGGCGGCGCGGCGATCTGGGAGTAGGATGGCGTCGGCACCGGCGGCGTGGGCAGAGCGGATGATGGCACCGAGATTATGGGGATCTTCAATGCCGTCAAGAAGGACGAGAAGTTGGGCGGTGGCGGGAAGTTCCGAAAACTGGGCGTAGCGTTGACCGGAGGTAAAGGCGACGACACCTTGATGGGACGCGGCTTTGCTGGCGCGGTCGAGAGCTTCGCGGGGCTCGTAACGAACGGGGACGTTCGCTTGTTTAGCGAGGTCAATGATCAGTTGCACCTTCGGGCCACCAGCGCCTTTAGCGACCAGAATGCGTTCGACGGGTTGACCGGCGCGGAGCGCCTCGGTGACGGGATGGATACCTGATAAAACTTGCATGGAAATTCCATGGTAGCGCCGGTGCGACCGCGCGGTGCATAATACAGCAAAGTGTCTGCGCGCAAACGGCCAGAAGCGAGTCCGGAGGGAGACATCCTTCCTGATACACCGGAGATCCCCAACAAGCTTTATTTTCGCATCGGCGAGGTGAGCAAGTTGGCTGGGTTGAAGGCGTATGTATTGCGTTATTGGGAGACCGAGTTTTCCCAGTTGCGGCCAAAAAAGAGTGGAACGAACCAGCGACTGTACCCGCGCAAAGAGGTGGAATTGATCCTTGAGATCAAGCACCTGCTTTACGATAAGCGGTTTACGATTGAAGGGGCGAAGAAGACGCTGGGACAGAAGGGAAAGGCGGTAGTGCTGGAAAAAGCTGCATTGAAGCCCCGCAAGCAGGCGGCGTTGTTCGCGATGGAAGAGGGAATTCCGCGCGACAGTTGGGACGAGGTGCGGGCGGAGCTACGGGCGGTTTTAAAATTGTTGAAATAGGTTGTAGGGGTGAGGGGAAAAGGTCGAAGAGAGGGGTAAGGTTTCCATCTCATGATTGCTCTGACCCGTATCAACGGTTTACCGATGATGCTTAATGACGATTTGATTGAACAGATCGAATCGATCCCGGACACCATTGTTCGTTTGACGAATGGTCAGAAGCTTGTCGTGCGAGAGACGCCATCGGAGGTTGTGGACCGAGTCGTAGCATTCCGCCAAAGGGTCAATCAATGTAGTCCCTTACTGACGGTAGGCCATGGCCATTAGCACGGGGAAACTGCGGCCGGACCTGGCGACGCTGGGGGGCCTGGTGGTGGCGGCGCTAGCCATTGTGGGTGGACTCCTGCTGGAAGGGGGGTCGCTTCAGGATATTGCTCAGCATACGGCGTTGCTGATTGTATTGGGCGGGACGATGGGGGCGGTGATGGTGCACTACCCGCTGAACACTCTACGAGGCGGAGTAATCCGGTTGCGGGACGTATTGTTTGAATCGCCACGATCGAAGCCGGACATTATCGAAGAGGTCGTGGCGCTGGCGACGAGGGCTCGCCGCATGGGATTAATCTCGCTTGAGGACGAGTTTGACACGATCCAAGATCCGTTTTTGCTGAAGGCGCTGAAGATGGCGGTGGACGGGGTGGATACGAACGAACTGCGGCGGATTATGGAGTTGGACATTGCCGTGAGAGAGGCGCGGGCGGAGCAGGAAGCCAAGATCTGGGAAAGCGCGGGGAGCTATGCGCCGACGGTGGGGATTATTGGAGCGGTAATGGGGTTGATCCAAGTGATGAAGAACCTGGCGGATATCGATCGCGTGGGGCATGGGATTGCGGTGTCTTTCGTAGCGACGGTGTACGGGGTGGCTCTGGCCAATCTTCTGTTTCTGCCAGCGGGTAATAAAATCAAGGGCCGGGCGCGGATGGATAGCGAGGCGCGAGAGATGATGATCGAAGGGGTACTGGCCATCGTGGACGGGTTGAATCCGAAGCTGATCAAGGACAAGCTGGAGACGTATTTGGACGTCGATCCGGTCGCCCCGGCGCGGCCGAGTCGCCAGAAGGTGGCATGAGGCATCCGAGGCGGCGTGGGCAACCCGAGCCGGAGAACCATGATCGGTGGCTTGTTTCTTACGCCGATTTCATCACCCTGCTGTTTGCCTTTTTCGTAGTGATGTTTGCCAGCTCCCAGGCGGACAAGGGGCGGCAGCAACAGGTTTCCGACAGCATCAAGCGGGCCCTTGAGAATGATCATCTGGTGGCCAAGATCGCGGGAATTCTGGGTGGAACCCCCGACGACAAAGGCAAAGGGAACGCGCAGTGGAAAGGGCCGGGCGGCAGCCAGGCCGATCTTCGACCGACGCTGGAGCGGCTGATGGTGGAGTTAAAGAAAGAGGTTTCCGACGGTTCGATGCAGGTCCAGATGACGCAGCGCGGTTTAGTGGTTAGCTTGCGGCAGGCTGGTTTTTTCCCCTCGGGGGATGACGGCGTTTACGAGACCGCATTGGCGAGCATCGAGAAAGTGGCCAAGAGCGTGCAAAATTTGCCGAACCCGATTCGCCTGGAAGGCCATACGGACTCGATCCCGATTCAGACGGACCGCTTCCGGAGTAACTGGGATTTATCGGCGGCGAGGGCCATCTCGGTGATGGCTCTGATGCAGGAGCGGTACGGGGTAGCCAGAGAGCGGATGGCGGTGATGGGTTATGCGGATACGGTTCCGCTGATGAAGAATGAAACGGAAGAAGGGCGGGCGCGGAATCGTCGGGTTGACATAGTCATCCTGAACGCCGCGTCCGCCCAACAGGAGCCCGGAGCGAAGTAGAAGTTAGTGGCCGGCAGCGGGCTTGGGAGCTGGTTCCGCCTTATGCTCGCCTTCCTTCTTTTCGTCGGCCTTCTTCTCTTTGGCAGTGGGCGCGTCGAGATACCTGATGATGATGGAGATGCGACGGTTGGAAGGATCAGCCGGATTGTCGGCGACCCGAAGCGATTGATCCGAGAAACCGCGCACCTGGGCAACCTGGTCTTGACGAACGCCGTACATCTGCATCACCCGGCGAGCGGTATTGGCCCGATCCGAGGACAGTTCCCAGTTCCCATAATCGCCAGTGAACGGTTTGGCGTCAGTATGCCCTTCGATGAACACTTTGTTGGGCAGTTTGCCAATCTCTTGCGCGAGGGTCCCCAGCAGGATGGTGGCCTTTTCCGTGGGCGCGGGACTGCCCGATTCAAAGAACGTGCCGACGTCGCTTTCAAGGAGCTCGACACGAAGCCCTTCGCCGGTGACGATCATCTTGACTTGCTCTTTGACCTTCTGAAACTGGGGGGTCTCTTTCATGGCCTGTTCGAGCTTCTCCTTCAACTTGTCCATGTCGTTGGCGGCAATGCTGATCGACTCTCCCCCGGCACCGGACTGCGTCGTGCCAATCATTTTTCCGCTTCCTTCGGGGTCGGAGAAGTATCCGCCCACGGATTTCTGGACTTCTTCGGACGAACTCAACAGCCAAAGCACCATGAAGAAGGCCATCATGGCGGTGACGAAGTCGGCATAGGCCACCTTCCAAGCTCCGCCGTGATGGCCGCCGCCTTTGACGATCTTCTTGATGATGTAAATAGGGGGTTGCTCTTCGGCCATGTCTATGCGCCTCCCTTAACGGCCTTTTCCATCTCTTTGAACGAAGGACGGAAATGAGCAGGGATGGACCGACGGGCAAATTCGGTGGCCAAGATCGGAGCCAAGCCCTTGACGAAGCTAATCAAACCAACCCGCAGGAAATTGTAGTATTCCTTTTCGGCTTGATTGATTTTGCCCATATTGGCCGACAGCGGACCGAAGAAGCCGTAGCACATCAAAATGCCCAGAAAGGTGCCGACCAGAGCCGCCGCGACGTGGTGGCCGATCTCTTCGGGCGGCCCACCCAGCGAACCCATCGTAATCACGATACCCAACACGGCGGCCACAATTCCAAGGCCAGGGAGGGCGTCCGACATCGAATTCAAGGCGTGGACCGGTTCATCCGCCTCGTGGTGATGGACTTCCATATCTAGTTCCATCATCTGGTCCATTTCGAAGTGGCCCACGCCGCCGGTGATCGACATCCGCAGAGTGTCACAGATGAAGTGCAACGCGTGGTGATTGCTCATCAACGACTTGTACTTGGTGAAGAGTTGGCTCTTGTCGGGCTCTTCGACGTCGGCTTCGAGCTTCACCAGACCGTTCTTACGGGCATAGGTAAACACGTCATTAAGCATCTTCAACTGCTCAGTGTAAAAGACTTTGTTGTAGGGACTGCCCTTGAGTGTGCCGAGGGCACCCTTGATGATTCCGATCACGACGGCGAGAGGATTGCCGATAAGCAATGTTCCGACGGCGGCACCTAGAATGATCAACAATTCAAAGGGCTGAAAGAGGATCGGTAGTTTTCCGTGAGAGAGAAGGTAGCCCCCAAGTACAGAGCCAACCACGATGAGCGCGCCAATGATAACAAACATATCTATTGGCGTTATCGGCAAGAAGGGAGGGGATCTTAGGGGAGTAGTTGGGCCAATAGCAATTCGGCCGCCCGTTGCCCGGCTTCTTTTTTCGAAATGCCTTCGGCGCGCGCGGTAAGTGCCTTACCCAACCGAATTTCTACGGTGAATGTCTTAGCATGCTCGGGGCCACGCTCGGCGACCGTCGAGTATTTCGGGGGCGGATACTTAAGCGCTTGGGCTTTTTCCTGGAGGGTCGATTTGTGGTCTGTTAGTCCCGAAGGCAGGCCCACTTCGAGATCGCCGGCCGAATCCAGCACGTGGGCTTCAACGAACGCCCGCGCCGGCAGGATGCCGCCGTCGAGGTAGATGGCAGCGATTATGGCTTCCACGGCATTGGCCAGCAGCGCCCGCTTATTCCGGCCGCCGCTCATCTCTTCCCCACGACCCAGCAGGAGGTATTCCCCCAGGCGTAAGGATTCCGCGATCGCCAACAAATGGGTGGCCGAGACAAGCCAGGCCTTGAGCTTCGACAGCTTACCTTCGGGATAGTGCGGGAAGCGCGAGATGAGAGCTTCGCTGACCGCAAACCCCAGAATTGAATCGCCGAGAAATTCGAGTTGTTCGTTATCCCGGTTGGGATCGTGCTCGGATTTCTCGGCGATACGGGACTTATGCGTCAGAGCGCGAATCAAAAGTTCTGGCTGACGAAACCGATAGCCGATGCTCTCAGCCAAATCGACATGATCCGCGCTCATGTTGGTTATTTTGCAGCCTTGCCCT
Organism: Bryobacterales bacterium; assembly: GCA_038220855.1. GTDB lineage: Bacteria > Acidobacteriota > Terriglobia > Bryobacterales > Bryobacteraceae. The sequence continues at coordinate 6,029 of JBBRIO010000278.1, forward strand.
TGGTGGCGCGGTCTTTTTCGCTGGCGGCAACCTGCTTGATCGCCGGGTTCAGATCCGGAACGGCCATTGCTTTATCGACGGTGGCAATCGCGTTGTCGAACTGGCCGGCCAGGTTGTAGGCGCCGGCGAGGCGGACAAGCGTTGCCGGATCTGGCTGCGGAGTCGTCTCAACGGCCATCTTGAAGGAGGCAATGGCATCCGGGTATTTTTTCCGTACCATGGCGACTAAGCCGAGGGCTTGATGGGACTCAGCGGTATAGTCCTTCTTGATGATCTCCCATTGGTCATCCGGAATCTGCGGATTGGGCTTCGCGGCGGTCTTGATGGCCTCCATGGCTCCGTTAGCCATTTTCTCGGCCCGGCCGAGCTTTTCTTCTTTGTCCAGGTCGAATTCGCGGGTCTTCTGCGCCAAGCCGGAAGCGATCATGTTCATGCACATGAAGTTCGCCTTGTCGACTTCGAGCGTCTTCTCAGCCCAGACCATGGCGCTTTCAATGTCGTTCTTCTGTTGATAAGACGATGCGATCACGTAAAGCGCGAACGGTTTGAACTCCGTGTCGGCAAACTTGGTGATCAAGGCTTGAGCGGCCTTGATGCGGGAATCCGCATCCTGCGCATTCTGCATGGCCATGATGGCATCTACTTCTTTCTGCGACTTGGGCTTGGGCTGAGCGAGCACCACCGCCGCGGCAAGGCCTACGCTGAATGCGAGCCGGATAAAACGGGACATGATCATTACTTCTCCTTCGGGGAATTGGACAACTTGTTAAGCGCCTGCTGGGCGGCCTGCTGGGCCGCCGCAGTGGCACCGGGAACGGCCAGAGCTGCTTGAAACTGTTGGAGGGCTTGTTCAGGCTCCTGGGCCCGCTCAGCGAGGTTGCCGAGATAGACGTGGCTCCATGCCTTCGTCTGGGGGTCCGGGCTCAGTTCGAGAACCTTCAAAAACAACTTTTCGGCCAGTTCCAGATTGGCCTGACGAGCGGCGATGCGAGCCAAACCGTAGTAGGCCTTGGCGTGTAAAGGA
>JBBRIO010000279.1:0-7017 GCA_038220855.1 Bryobacterales bacterium
CGCCCCCGCCCGCCGCTCTAACTTCAATCGCGTCAACAAGCCGCACAAATTCTGATAGCCCTGACGCGAAGCGCACAGCAGCGGATATCGAAAACGCCCCCCTGCCTCGGTCACCTCGGCCCCCAGCAGCGCTTTAACCCCCTGCTTCGCCCCCGCTTTATGAAACCGCACCGCTCCGGACAGCCCATCCCGATCCAGCAGCGCCACCGCCGGAATCTCCAACTCCGCCGCCCGCGCCATCAGCGCCTCGGGCAAGCTAGCCCCCTCCAGAAAGCTAAACGCCGACCGCACCCGCAACTCTGGAAAGAGACTCATTTTCGCCTTTTGTTCGCTTTCTTTCAGTCTACCATCAACGCTCCCCGCAACAGCGCCTTCACCCCCTCCGGTCCTGTCACCGTCACGAGCCAGTCCCCCTCCCCACCGGGCACCTCCATCCTGAACTGCAAGAACGGGCAGCACAACCGCTCGAATGCAATCCATTCCTCCGCCTCAGCCAAAGAAAAACCGGTCCCGTTCAACCGATACCGGTAGCCATCGGCCAACTCCGTACAGTCCGTCAAACTAGCGCGGAACCGCGCCACCAGCGCGGTATACCGTGCCCGTTCGTTCTCTCCAATTGCACTCAAACTGCAAGCTACTGGGTCCATCGAACTACCGTAAAACTTCAAGTAGACTTTAAGTCAAGAGGGCACCCCCATCACCATAGGAATGACCATCGGAGAGCTCGCAGCCAGAACGGGCGTTTCCGCCTCCGCGATTCGCTATTGGGAGCGCGTCGGGGCCCTTCCCGCCCCGGTCCGCGTCAGCGGGCAGCGCCGGTACGGGCCCGAAGCCCTTCGCCGAATCGCCGCGCTCCGGTTAGCCCAGCGGTGCGGCTTCACCCTGCACGAAACCCGCCAACTGCTCCACGGCTCCAGTTGGCAAGAACTCGCCCGCCAAAAGCAGCAACAACTCGAAGCGATGCAAGCGACTCTCAGCCAGGTCGCCAACTGCGAATGTGTCAATCTCAAGGAGTGCCGGCAACTCTCTTTTACGGCCTAGCCGCTCTCCTGGAAATCGCCGGCTGCTTTTCCTTCTGGGCCTGGCTGCGCCTCCACAAAAGCCCTCTGTGGACCGTCCCCGGCATCCTGGCCCTAATCGCCTTCGCCCTCGTCCTCACCCGTGTCGAAGCAGACTTCGCCGGCCGCGCCTATGCCGCCTACGGCGGCGTCTACATAATCACCTCCCTGTTCTGGCTCTGGAGTGTCGAAAACACACCGCCTGACCGCTGGGACCTGCTCGGTGCCTCGCTCTGCCTGGCGGGAGCCGCCACCATCCTCTTCGTCCCTCGCAACTCCTAATCAAAGTAACTCCGGCTTACACCCCTCCAGCCACATCACATGCTTGAACTGATCGAAGTCCGAATACTTCCCCGCCAGCCTCACCTTCTCCCCCGGCCGCAACGCAATCGTCCATGCCGCCTGGCTCGGTGCCATCAAGCAACTAATGTCCGTCTTGAAGTAAGGGTCCAGCGGACCGGGCTTCAGAAACATGTCTTTCGGCTCCGGGATGTCAAACGCCACCCGGTATACATTGCCGTCCTTAATTACATACTTCACCCGCCCCGACACCACAAACGCCCGATCTTTAAAACGTAGCGGAATCGACTCGGCACTGTCCTTCGTCTGACGCGATAACTCGAGCGAAAGCATCACCGCATCCACCCTTCTCGGACCATTCGCTCCCTCTGCCCCGGCCCCCTGCAGCGCCGCCGCCTTGCCTTCTTCCCCGCCCTTCACCTGCGCCAGAATGGAACAAATCTCCTTCTTTGCGTCCTCTGCCTTCGCAATCGCCCCCTTGTTCAACTTCACCATCGCTTGGATCGCCACCGCGTCGCCCTCCCCCTCCACACTGATCACATACGGAATCGGTTTGTGCCGCATCGATTCCCGATCCTCCAGCAACATACTCCCATTGGCGGCGTCCTCGGTTAGAATATCGAGCTTCTTCTGCACGGCGATCCCGTGTAACTGCCCCACCGCGTCCGCTACCGATAAGCTCGGTACCGTCACCGAAGACTCGTACTTAGTCCCAGTCAGAGGATTGCCCGATTTGGAAAACCGTTCCTCACAACTCGCGGCCAACGCCGCCATCGAAAAAGCCCAGAAGGGCAAGAAGCGTTTCATATTAGCGCTCCACCGCAATCAAAACCTCGTTCGAATCTAAGCCGCGGGTCCGCAGCTGCAACGCACTTATCCCCGCCGGAACGGTATCCGGAACCGTCACGTTCACCTGATTCACCCCGATAAACCCCGGCGCTGAACCCGCAAACAGTACGATCATCTCCACCGACCGTCCCCCCGCCGTCAGCGTCGCCTGCACCGGTTGCTGCGTTGGCTCCAGTACGCTACTCGACGCCGGAAAGCCAGACCCCACCTCTCCCACCACCGGCCCCAGGCCAGAGGCGTAGATCACCAGCGTATCCCCCACCCGCACCGGCACCTGCGGGCCAACCAACTGCCCGGTCCCGGCGTTCACCACCACCCCCGCATTCTCGCCGGCCAGAAAGATCCCCGGGCTCGCTGCCACCAACTCCACCGGCACCGGCAAGCTCGCCGCCCCATTCCGAACCACCACCAGTTGAACGCTCGTCTCCGCCGCCAGTTCCCACGGAATCTGCGCGTTGATCTGCCCACTGCTCGTAAAAAACAGCGGCGCCGGCCGCAGGTTCAAGTAAACCCTCGTCTGTCCAATCTGCCACGGCAGCGGCAAACTAGACGCCGACTCCGTCGCCGATGCAAAGTTGCTGCCAAAAATCGACGCAATCGAACCCGCCGAAGGCCCGCTCCCATTGAACCCCGCCGCTCGCATCACCCCCGCCCGTTGCAAGACCGGCGTCGACGCCCCCGCCGGACTCACCGTCACCGTAAAAAAGCCCGCATGAGTCTGCGTTCCATTCGCCGCAAAGTACAGCCGGGAAGCTCCCGCCGGAACCACAAATTGCTTCAGTTCCCCATCGTCGGTGTAACCGCCACCGATCAGAAACGGTTGTTGGAGCAGCGGTTCTACCCGCACCGTGTTGCGGGTTGCCCCGGTAAAATTCAAATTCGGCGGCTGCGACCGCGTCGAATCCGCCAGAAAAACACCCACCAACGCCCGGCAACGCGTGTCCACTCGCGAAATCGAAAACTCGGCGCTCACCGAATCCGCGCATCCCGCCGTCCCGTCCGGGCCCGTCGCGTTCACGGCACCCGTAGCCACAATCCGCAACACCTGCCCGCCCGTCAGCGGAACCATCGCCTGGGCCGGCGAATACATCGGCGAGATCCGCGCGTTATTGATCGATAGCGTACCCCCCGCCTGGCCCGCCAAACTGATCACACTCACCCCCGAAACCCGCACCGGATTGCCCGGCGTCTCCGGCATCGCCCCTACACTCACGAACGCCGTAAACTGGCCCACCGACGTCGGGTTGCCCAGCGGAGACAGAAACAGTCGCGTCGCTCCGGCCGGCACGATAAACGCCTTTCCTTCGCCCGTCGCCGTGATCCCGCTCCCCACGAGAAAGGGCTGCTGCAATAACGGCCGTTGCACCACGATGTTCCGCGCATCGCCACTAAAGTTCAAACCCGCCGCAGGCTGCGGCCGCGTACTATCGGCCAAAAAGACTCCCACCAACGCCCGGCACGCCACATCCACCCGCGATACCGAAAACTCCGCCGAAAATGAGTCCGTACAGCCCACCCGGCCATCCGGCCCCACACTGTCCACCGCACCTGTCGCCGAAATTCGCAGCGCTTGGCCCGCCACCAACGGCAACCCCACCTGAATCGGCGAATCCGCCGGCGCACTCCGCGATCCGTTCACCGATCGCGTCCCCGCCGCCTGTCCCGCTAGCGTAATCACGCGATTGCCAGGTACGACCACGCTCACTTGAGCCGCCAAGCCAAAGGAAACAAATAGAAAACTTATCAGTACTCTCATAAAACTCCCCGGAGAGATCAATCTCTCCTATACCGCTTAGGATAATGCCGCTCTCCTAAGCGGTCAAGGAGAAAACACGTAAATTTCCATCCGTAGTATCCTACTCCTAAGGATTCTAGGAATGAACGAACCGCACGAGCCCCAACCCAAAACGCCCCAAGCCATCATGCAAGGCACGCTCGACCTGCTCATCCTCAAAACCCTCTCCCTCGGCCAACAACATGGCTACGGCGTGCTTCTCCGCATCGAACAGCTTTCCGGCGGCGCCTGGGCCATTGAACAAGGTGCCCTCTACCCCGCCCTCTATCGCCTGGAAACCAAAGGTTGGATCGAATCTTCCTGGGGAACGTCGGACAACAATCGCCGCGCCAAGTTCTACCAATTAACCGGCACCGGCACAAAACAGCTACAGGTAGACTCCGAAAACTGGCGGCACACCGCCGCGCTAATGGATATGGCGCTCGGTACGGAAAATCCGTGATCCCCTCCTCCCAAGACATCGAAGAGGAACTACGCCACCACATCGAGGCAAGAGCCGCCGACCTCGAAAAGCGTGGACGCACCCCCCAGCAGGCCCTACGAGAAGCCCGCATTGAGTTCGGCAGCGTCGCCCGTTTTGTAGAAGAGGGCCGCGAAGCCAAAGGGTGGCAACCGCTCGACCTCATCGCATCCACCGCCGAAACCGCCGCGCGATTCCTCCGCCGCAGCCCTTCGTACGCAATCGTCACCGCCGCCACCCTCGCCCTCGGCATCGGCATCGCCACCCTGCTCTACTCCATCGCCCATGGAGTCCTCTACGCCCCGCTCTCCTACCCCGACTCCGATCGCCTCCATAACGTCAGGATCGTCGCGCCTCCCTACGCCGCCATCCACGCCGACATGCCCGTCAGCGCCCTCCACTTCGCGGCTTGGCGCAGGCACAGCCAGGTTTCCGAAGCCGTGGCCCTCATTGATGGGGCCACCTACAAACTCGCCGGCGATCCCGCCCGGGTCAGCGCACTCGCGGTAACCCCCGAGTTTTTCGATATCGTCGGGCGCAAAACTCAGTCCGGCCGCGTCCTCAAGCCTGATGAAGAAGGCCCGGACGCCCCCCGCGTCGCCATCCTTACCGATCGCTTCTGGCGCACCCGCCTCCACGGCGACCCTCTTATCCTTGGTCGCCGCTTGCTGCTCGATGGCGTGGCCACCGAAGTCGTTGGCGTCCTGCCGCCTGGCCTACCCCTCCCGCAGGGCGAACAACTCGGCGAAATGATGCAGTTTCCACGGCCCATCGATATCGTCCTCCCCTCGCGCGTCGACTCCGCCGTGCAGGACCCGGACCACTTCGCGTGGTCGACCTTGATCAAACTCCGCCCCGGGGTAACGACCGTGCAAGCTCAGGCCGAGTTCGACCGCCTCCTCGCCCCCATGGCAAAATCGGCTGGCCTGGAGATGCACCCCCGGATAATCTCTCTCCATCGGCAGATCACCGGACAGGCCGCGAGCCCCATTAAATTACTCGCAGCGGCGGCAGCCCTGCTGCTCATCATCGTATGCGCCAACTTCGCCAACATGCAATTGGCCCGCAACACCGCCCGCCGCCGAGAGTTGGCGATTCACTCCTCGCTCGGGGCCGGCCGGGCCGCCCTCCTCCGCCATATCCTCAGTGAAACCCTCACCCTGGTGGCCGCGGGCAGCGCCGCCGGCTGGGTGCTCGCCGCCTTCGGCCTCTGGCAACTCCGGCAGGGGTCCCCCGCGTTCCTACCCCGCATTGAGGAAGTCAGCATTCAGCCCGAGATCTGGGCCATCGCGACGGCCGTCACGGCCCTCACCGGCACCATCAGCGTCCTGATACCGCTTGGGCGCTTCTGGTTGCAGTCCGACATCTGGCCCAACCTCGACTCCGCTCGCCAGGTAATCCTCGTCGATGGTCCCGGCGACCGCCGCATCCGCAACGGCCTGCTCTTTTTCGCTGCCGCCTCCAGCCTTACCCTCGGCTGCGTCGCCGCGTTACTCACGCTCAGCTACGAACGACTCCGCCACGGTGACCTGGGTTTTTCCACCAATGAACTTTCCACGCTCCACATCACCCCGCCCGCGTCCATCAAGGATCCCGTCGCGCGCCGCGAGATGCACCACACCTTGCTCTCCCGTCTCCGCACTCTGCCCGGCGTCCAAGCCGCCGGGTCAACCAACCGCCTCCCGCTGATCGGGGAGACCTGGATCAACCCCGTACAGCGCCGCCCGGAAAACCCGCCCGGCCCGATGGGGAACTGGCGATATCTCAGCGTCGGCTTCTTTGCCGCGGCCGGAACTCCGCTGCTCGCCGGCCGGGAGTTTACCGATGCGGACCGCGGCCAACGCGTCGCCATCATCTCTGAACTCGTCGCCCGCGAACTCTTTCCCGCCGAGAACCCGCTCGGCCAAGTGATCCTCCAGCATGAGCAGTCCGCCACCTATCCGGCCCGCATCGTCGGCGTCGCCGCCAACGTCCGGGCCAAGCGCATCGAATCCCGTCCCCCGCTGATGGTCTACCTGCCCGATTGGTACAGCGACGGCGACGGCGCCTTCTATATCCTCCGGGCCATCGGCAACCCAACCCATCTCCTTAAGCACGTACAAAGCGTGGCCGCCGAAGAAGGGATGCAGCTTCCCGCCGAATGGATCGTCCCCATGCATCGCTTCGTCGACCTCGCCACCGAGTCCTGGCGCTGGCAAACCCTCTGGACCGCCCTTTTCGCGGCCATCGGCGGGCTCACCGCCTGCGCCGCGCTGTTCGGCGTCGTCTCGTTCCAGGTCAACCGCCGAACTACGGAAATCGCCGTGCGGATGGCTCTCGGCGCCACCCGCGCGCAGGTCGCTCGGCTTTTGCTCCGGGAATCAATGCAGCCGGTCTGGCTTGGTCTTCTGGCCGGCACCGTCGCCACCCTCGCCCTCGGCGACCAACTCCATAGCCATCTCTACGGAGTAACTTTGCGCGATTCCTGGTGGGTGTACGTCGGAATCGCCGGCCTCGAATCACTCGCCGCCCTCGCCGCCGCCTATCTCTCCGTCATCCGCGCCGTTCGCCTCGAA
>JBBRIO010000280.1:0-7001 GCA_038220855.1 Bryobacterales bacterium
CAATGCCCCCACCCAAAAACGGGGGCAAATAGTACTTACCCACCCCACTCGACACCCACGCCAGCGCCGATTTCGAGTCTAACTCCAGCGCCTTTTCGATCTCCTGCTTAGCGCACTTACCGTGCTGCATACCCCCCAACGGATCGGCCGGAATCACTTGGCCGCATAGCGTGCCCAATAGCCGATGATTCTCCGCCTTGTTTGGCTCAGCGTGCACCGCGGCCTGCGCCGCCTTTATCCCCGCCTCCGCAGCCACCCGAGCCTCTCGTTTGTCGCGCAGTTCCAGCGCTACCTCGGACAGGTACGACTGCGCCAAGGCCACTTGATATGGCGTACCCGTGGCCAGCTTCGCTAGTGCGATCCGGTCCTGCCGGTCACGCGCGGATTCCAGGTCCCCAGCCATCCCGACGGCTACGCTAACGATCAATACCAGTAAGAGTCGCATCTGACTCATTATCCAACATCACTGGGTCGCCAGCTTCCGTTGCCAAAGTAAAAACGAGACCCCAATCACCGCCAGCAACGCCCCATTGATCGCCAACGCATTGGGCACGGCCACTAGCGCAATCATCTGCCCCGTCAGCAAACTCCCCATCGGTCGTCCGCCCCGGAAGAAGACGTTGTAAACGCTCATCACCCGGCCACGCATATGATCCTCCGTCCGCATCTGCACCAGGCTCATCACCAGCGCGAAGGACGCAATCAAACACCCACCCGAAACGAAGAAAATCGCCGCGCTCAACCAGAAATTCGTCGAATACGCAAAACCAATGTTCAGCACACCCAGCGCAATCAGCAAGCACATCGCCACCCCGCCCTTACGCTTCATGTTCCCCAACGCCGCCACAATCAACGCCCCGCACACCGACCCCACCCCCGAAATCGACATCAGCTGCGAGTAGCCATTCGCACTCAGTTTCAGCGTGTCCCGGGCCACCACGGGTAGAAACGTCATCGCCGAAAGCCCGAAAAATGTCATCAAAAAACCAAGCGCCACCAAGGCCACCATCGACTCCCGGTGCCTGACGAAATTGATCCCCAGCTTCATCGATTCGAACGGACTCTCGCCCTTCGGCACCACCGGCAGCCGCTTCGGAAGCGAGAGTAAGGATGCAATCACCGCAAAGTAACTCAACCCATTCAAGCCGAAGCACCAGATCGGCCCCAAACTCGCCATCGCGATCCCACTCAACGCCGGGCCAATTACGCGCGCCAGATTGAACTGAATCGAGTTCAACGCAATCGCATTCGGCAGGTCCTCCTTGGCCACTAAAGAGGGCACCAGCGCTTGGTATGCCGGACCGCCGAACGCCTGCGCACAGCCCACGATGAAAGAAATCGTCAGAATGTGCCAGATCTGAATCAGGCTAAAGTACAACAGGCCAGTAATCGTGAAAGCACAACTCAGTTGCACGATCTGCGACGCCATTACGATCTTTCTTCGGTCAAAGCGGTCCGCCGTTACCCCGCCCACCAGGGACAACAAAAAAATCGGAATCTCGCCCAGAAAAACGTCCAGGGCGAGAAGCTGCGGCGAATCCGAAAGCTGGTACACCAGCCAACTTTGCGCGACCTGCTGCATCCAGGTCCCGATGGACGAGGTGCACGCCCCCAGCCACATATTGCGGAACTGGGGGTAAGAGAAGGCCTTGAAAACCTTGTCGAGCAAGTCGGCTTCCGTTCTTCGCTACGGAAGCGGCGCCGGGCGGGAAATCAGGTGGAGAATGTTCCCATCGCAATCGGTGAAAAAGACCAGGCGATTGCCCTGATTCGCAAACGGTTCGCCCAGGAAATTGACCTTTAAGCCTTGCAGCACCGCCAAACCGCCGTCGAAGTCTTCGACGTCAATCGCAAGATGGCGAATTCCTTCGTCCTTCATCTTGTTCGATGGCCGCTCGCCCTCGCTCGGAATGATCTCCAACATCGAGCCGTTCGACGCCCGCACGAAGTAATTCCCGGCGTATTCGAAATTGATGCGGAATTCCAAGTGGTCGCGGTACCACTCGGCGAGCCGCTGGGGGTTGGGCGAGGCGATCGCCGTGTGTTCCAGGCCTTTAAACATATTTGACGATTGTACCTTATCCCCTAAAAACTGGGTCACAACGTCCGATATGCATTGTTGTGCGAGTACCGCGTCGTGTTTTCAATACGCTCGAACGTCTAACAGCAGCTTGCCGGGCAAGCGAGTCCGACGGCCGACTCGTCATCCTCGAAGTGCCCCCCGCCGGCTGGCCCGAACTCGACGGCTTGGCTGACGCACTGGAGCGCTCTGCCGCCGCCTCGGCCACCGCCCGCTGGGCCCTCGAACAGACGTGCCTCGAAATTCTCGAAACCCTGGTGGAAGCACTCGAATCCCGCGATCGATACACGGCTGGCCACAGCCGCCGCGTCAGTCAATACTCCCGCGACTTAGCCCGCGAATGCGGACTCTTCGAAGATGAAGTGGAAAGAATTCGCATCGGCGCCCTGCTCCACGATATCGGCAAGGTTGGCATCCCCGACGACATCCTACTCAAAGATGGCGGCCTCTCGGATGCCGAACGAGCCATCATCGAAACCCATCCCGCCATTGGTATCCGCATCCTCGAACGCACCGGCGTTTTCGTCGACTATCTCTCCATCGTCGGCCTCCACCACGAAAACCACGATGGCTCCGGATATCCCAACGGCCTCGCCGGAGACGATATCCCTCTCGACGCGCGCATCGTCCACATCGTCGATTGCTACGACGCCATGACCACCGATCGACCCTACCGCACCCGCATGCCCGAAGACGTCGTTCGCAAGATCTTCACCGATGCCTCCGGTACCCAGTTCCATCCCGAAGTCCTTCAGTCTTTCTTCGCCTCCCGAATCGTCGCCGCAAAGTAATTTTCGGACGTCATTGGATACCCGGCCAGCCGACGCAACATTCCCAGCTGACCAACATGGGTCAACGCATCCGCCACCGGCCCCTGTAACAACCGCTCCGCCGGTGCCAACCGTCCTTCAAATACTTCCACCGCCGCCAAGTTCTCCCAGAATCGCGCCACGTCCGCCTCCCAGCCCAACACCTCTAGCCGCCTCCACCGCCCCGTTCCATTAGCCAACTCCAGCACCCAGGCAAACAGTTCCGCCAAATGCGCCACGAGCTCCCCCGGCGTCTTCACCCCGGCACCAGCCGCGAACGTCCCAAACTCCGGCGGCACCTCCGCCAGCGCTTTCCCTGCCCGATAGCGAACCGCCGCAATCGCGTGCCGCAGCATCCCTTCCGGGCTCCGCTTCTGCATCGCGATCTGCCCCGCGTGATAAAGCGTATGCTGAATCACCCCGTGCAACAAGTGGTAGTTATCGTAAGCCTTCCCCGGCACCGCCGCGTCTAAGTCTGCCTTTTCCACCACCTCCAACAGCCGTTCCGCCGCCAACCGCGCCCGCTCCTTCGCCCCGTCCCAATCCCCGCCGACCGGCCAATCCGCCTCGCCTAAAAGTATCGCCGGGTCGCCCCCGATTCGCCGCTCCGCCGCCTCCAGCCACGCCGCCACATGCAGCGTCACCTCTTCAATCGAATGCCCTACCCCACCAACCCTCACGGTAGCCTCTGCCGCACTTACACCCTGCAGGACCTCAAACAACGCATCCCCATGCCAAGCGTCCCCGTAAACGGCCCGCCGCAACTGATCCATAATTCGATAGTTTTCACGCATAAGTCGAGTTACCATCCTACAATGACCTCCCGCTTGGCGCTTGTCCTGCTCATCGCTGCCCCTCTCGCTGCTCAAACCGTCACCGGCCAGCTCGAAGGCCATGTCGTCGACCCCACCGGCCTCCCCATCGCCGGCGTCAAACTCACCGCCCGTAACGCCGAATCCGGCACCCTCCGCGAGTCCGTCACCAACCAATCCGGCTACTATCTCCTCTCCTTCCTTTCCCTCGGCCTGTGGCAAGTCACCGCCGAAACCACCGGCTTCGGCTCCGTCCAACGCAGCGCCCAGATCGAACTCACCTCCACCCGCGTCGCCGATTTCAAACTCTCTCCCGCCACCGTCGCCACCACCCTCATCGTCGAATCCGACGCCTCCCTCATCGAAATGACCCGCGGAGAACAAAAATCGTCGCTCGACGAAAAGACCATCGAAGACCGCCCCCTCTCCTCCCGCAATTTCCTCTCACTCGTGGAAATGATGCCCGGCTTCCAGTCCTCCGGCTCCTACTCCGGCGTCAACAACCCCACCCTCTCCTCCGGCTCCTACGTCTCTTTCAACGGCACCGGCTCCCGCTCAGCTTCCTTCCAAATCGACGGCGTCAATAACGACGACTCCTCGGAGGGCATGTCCCGCCAAAACGTCAACATCTCCGCTATCAAGGAATTCGTCGTCCTCACGAACGCCTTCTCCGCCGAGTTCGGCCGCGGCGGCACCGCCGTCCTCATCCAAACCAAATCCGGCACCAACCGCATCCACGGCGACGCCTACGAATTCTTCCAGAACCAGGTCCTCAACTCGAACGGCTTCTTTAACAACGCCTCCGGCTCCCGCCCCGATGGCTCCCCCGTCGTCCCCCGCGCCCCCTACCGGCGCAATCAATTCGGCTACACCGTCGGCGCCCCCATCATCAAAAACAAACTCTTCCTCTTCCATTCCTTCGAACGTACCGAAGTCAAAGCCCACTCCACCCAAACCCGCTGGCTCTTCCCCGCCGGCACCCGCATCCAGGTCGGTGACTGCCGCCTCTGCCTCAATCCCGACGATCACCCCAACCTCGCCGCCGACAAAGCGTTTCTCGAATCCCTCCTCGCCCGCTTCCCCAAAGATGCCAACAACCCCAACTTCTGCGCCACCTGCCTCACCCAACAGGTAGCCAGCTCTTTCCCCGATCAAGACTACGCCGGCAAGCTCGACTACGCCGCCAGCCCTCGCCATTTCTACGCCCTCCGCTACCAATACAGCCGCCAACGCCGCAAGCCGGGACAACTCATCGACGGCGAAGCCGCCGTCCAAAATAATCGCCAGCAAAACGTCGGCTTCACCGCCACCCAAATCTTCTCGGCCTCCACCTCCGGAGAATTCCGCTTTGGGCTCGGCCTCCGAACCACCCTCGTCGATATCTCCAGCGGCAACGATACCCCCATCGTCCGCATCACCAACCCGTCCGCTTTCACGACCACCACCCTCGGCTCCGCCGGCGCTTTCCCCATTAACCGCTTCCAAACCGACTACCAGTTCAACTACAACCTCTCCCATATCCACGGCAGACACTCCCTCCGCGCCGGCATCGATTACCGCCGCGCCAAACTCGACGACCTCGCCGACAATAACTCGCGCGGCCTTTTCAACTTCACCGTCACCGGCATCCGTGGTCAGGCCTCGTTCTACGACGGCTGGGAAAACTTCCTCCGGGGCTACATCCCCAGCTATCAGAAAGGGTACGGAAACTTCTTCACGCAAAACCGGATGTCCGAGGCCAACTTATACTTTCAAGATGACTGGAAGCTCCGCCCGAATCTAACGATCAACTTAGGCTACCGCTACGAGTACGTCCGGAAACCGAATGAGATCAATAACCGCGTCAATTACAACTATAACGATTTCACCAACGGGCACGAACCCCGTTTCGGCTTCGCCTGGACTCCCGCCTTTGACCGCGGCCGCCTCTCCGTCCGCGGCGGCTTCGGCATCTTTCACACCCGAATTTTCCAAAGCATCTTCTCCCAGTCCGGGGCCTCCCTCCGTTCCCTTCCCCCCCAAGGCATCCTCCGCAGCTTCGACCCCACCTTCTACGTCGCCGACCCCTCCGGCGGCTACTTCTACTCTCCCACCACCTTCAACCCCACCGGTCTATCGATTGCGCGCATCGCCCCCAACCTCGGCATGCCCAACATCCAGCAGTTCAATTTCACCCTCGACCGCACCGTCTCGAAGGATATCGTCGTCTCCGTCGGCTACAATCGAACCCGAGGCATCGGGCTTATCCAAAACGCGAGCCTCAATCGCGCACGCTTTCCCTTCCTCGGCTCCGACGGCATCATGTACGACCAAATCGACCCCGACCTCGGCAACCCCCGCCCCGCCCCCGGCTTCATCTCTCTCGCTCAGCCGTGGACCAACCGTCGCCGCCCCGATCCGCAATACTCGACCATCACCTACATCCACAACGGCAGCTGGAGTTACTATAACGCCCTTCGCGTCACCGCCCGCCAGCGCTTCAAGAAAGGGCTTCACTGGATGGTTAACTACGCCTGGAGTAAGTCCATCGATACCGGCAGCGACTACACCGCCGGCGTTACCCTCACTGAGTTCGACAGCGCCAGGAGCCAACGCGGCTTGAGCGATTTCCACCAGGCCCACCGTGTCAATCTCAACTACGGCTACACCCTGCCCTTCTTCAAAAAGAACAAACTCCTCGGCGGCTGGACCCTCAGCGGCAACCATACCTACGCCACCGGCAACCCGTTTACCGTCACCGCCGGCTACGACGTCAACGCCGACGGAGTCGGCAACGATCGCCCCATTCTGCTCAACCAGGCGCTCTATGGAACCAGCGTCGACAACGGCCGCTCTAACCCCGCCACTGGCCAGCCCTACAGCATCCAGCAGTTGCCCCTTAGCGGCTTCTTCCCCACGATTGCTACCCCCGTCGGCCAACGCGTTTTCGATCCCGGCGGCAGCGGTAAGGATTCCCTCGGCCGCAACACTTTCTTCGGCCAGGGCATGGCCAACTGGGACGCGGGCATTTACAAAACTTTCCCCGGCATTCGGGACGGTCACCGTCTCCAATTCCGCGCTGAGTTCTACAACACTCTCAACACGCCCCGCTTCGCCCTACCCACGCGCAGCGCCCAAAGCCTGGCCTTCGGTCGCATCACCAGTACTTACAATCCCTTTAACTTCGTCGGCGCCAGTCGCCTCGACGATACCGCGCGAATGCTGCAATTTTCACTCCGCTACACGTTTTAAGGAATAGCGGAGAAAGAGAAATTCGAACCCTCGGTGCCCTTTCCAGTACACACGCTTTCCCGTTAACCA
>JBBRIO010000281.1:0-6993 GCA_038220855.1 Bryobacterales bacterium
GATGACATGATGAAACTCATTCGTCGACATTTGCCGACCTGCAAGAACAAGCAAAAGGGCGAAAACTTCCTGGCGTGCCGGTGCCCAATTTGGGTTCGCGGTACTGAGGAGGGAAAGCTAGTTCGGCGTTCGCTGAAAACCCGCGACATGGAGCGGGCCGCCTCAATCCTCCGCAACACCCGCGACGAGCTCCTGACGGGCCGTAAAACCGTTGCCGATGCCTGCGCCTCATTCCTGCGGCACTTCAAGGGAGCCGAAGGAACCCGCCGTAACAACGTGCGAGTCCTTCGGAACCTGGAAGACTTCTGCACCGCCCAACAGATTCGGCAAATCCACCTCGTGCGACCGGAAACGATTTACGAACTCCGGGACGGCCGCCCGATAGCTAACTCGACCTGGTCGAAGGAGTTGGAGATCTTCCGGCACTTCTTCGGTTACTGCCTGGAAGCGGAATGGACAACCAAGAATCCGGCCAAGTCGGTCAAAATGCCGAAGGTGAAGCCGACGCCGAAAACGCCGTACACCCCCGAAGACGTTGGCGCGATCCTGGCAGCGTGCGACCGGCTGGGCCGCGCACCATACGAGCGCACCCGAGCCCGCGCCGCCGTGTTACTGATGCGGTTCTGTGGTCTCAGCATGGTGGACGTGGCGACCCTCCGGCGCGACGAGACAACCGACGGCACCCTAAACCGAGCCCGAAGGAAAACAGGCGAGCTCATCCGTCTACCACTTCCGCCCGTCCTGCTGGACTGCCTTCAGTGTTTGCCCGTACCTCGTGGAACAATAGGAGTCTCCGAGTACTATTTCTGGTCCGGCAACGGAACCGTCCGCGCCGTAACGCGCGACGTGACCCGCACCCTCGGCCGAGTCTTTGAACTTTCAGGAGTACCGAACGCCCATGCACACAAATTCCGCCACACCATAGCCACTGAGCTTTTAGAGAAGGGGGCCACTTTCGAGGATGTTTCAACCATCCTTGGAAGCTCCCCCCAGATCATCCGTAAACACTACGCGCAATCGTCACAAAAGCGGCAGGAACGGACTACGAGTCTGCTGCAAACCTTGCACACTGGCACAATTCTGGAACAGACAAGATCAGAAGGCGTCGAAAGGCCCTTTTAAAGGGGCTTTTTTTGGTGGACGACATGGGATTCGAACCCACGACCCCCACGATGCGAACGTGGTGCTCTCCCAACTGAGCTAGCCGCCCACACGCGACTAATTCCAGTATACAAAACTGAAAGCCGTTCGTGGGCGGGTTACAATAAATTTTTGATGGCTGACGATATCCTCTCGAAAATGCGTTCCGAATGGGACGCCCGCGCCCGCGAAAATGCCCGCTACTACGTGAATACGGCCAAAGAGGACTGGACTGACGACGAGTTCTTCCAATCCGGCGAGCGCACAGTGGCCGAGGAAATCCTTACCGACATGACGAACATCTGCCAGGGAAAGGATCCCCAAGCCATGCGGGTGCTCGAAATTGGCTGCGGGGCCGGACGGGTGACCCGGGCACTCGCTGGCCTTTTCGGCGAGTGCCACGCTGTGGACATCAGCCCTGAGATGGTCGCCCAAGCGACTGCCGCCCTCGTCCGGTTCCCCCATGCGCACGTCTATCAGAACAGCGGAAGCGATCTCGAAGTAATCCCGGCCAGCGATTTCGATTTCGCCTTCTCGACGATTGTCTTCCAGCACATCCCCAGCCGCGAAGTGATCGAGAAATACGTCAGGGAGGTCTCCCGCCTCCTTCGCCCAGGCGCGCTGTTTAAGTTCCAGGTGCAAGGCGATACGACAGTAAAAACCACGGCCGACGACACTTGGCTTGGCGTGCCCTTTTCCGACGAAGAAGCTGTCGCCATGGCTGAGCGCTGTGGCTTCGAACCCCGTTACCGGCACGGTGCCGGCGGCCAATACTTCTGGCTTTGGTTCTTCAAGCGCTAGGCAGTGGGTGGCTTACGGCGCCCGTCCCAGTATCGCTTCATCCGGGCGGATACTTCCTTTCGCTCTTCTTCGTTCATCGACTTCCGGCCCCGCCTGGCGGGGCCAGGAACCGCATGGATTCCCCCCTGCCCCTCAAGGACCGCGATCGCCTGGTCGAGCCGGCGCTTTTCTTCGTACAATTCCTGGATCGCTTGGTGTAGGTCCATCTGGGTTGCTGCTTAAGTTGGGGTTTCTTAAGCAGCATACCCCGAATTCTCACTCTTGCCATGAGTAAAAAGTACTTGTTTGCATGAACTTAGTACTAATCGTCCGGCCTAATTCATCGCAGTAAGAACGGCCAAGCAGGCACCAATTTATATCCGTAACGGGTAACCGCAAGGAAAACCAGGCCACCCACAACACTGGCAAGAGCCAAAACGATGACCAGAACCGACGCCCACGGGAAGCTCTGATCCGTGCGCCGTAATTCAAGCAGGTAGCTTGCAAATACGCCCACGAAGTACAGAAACACCATCGGCACGGAAAAAATCATCAGGTTGAAGATGTCCGGCGTCGGCGTTACCACGGCCGCCAGAATTACGATGATCAAAATCGCATAGCGCGAATTCTGCAACAGAAACTTGGCGGTCGTGATGCGCAAGAATGTCAGGAAGAAGACAATCACTGGCATCTCAAAAACGAGTCCAATGCCCAGGGTGACATTCACGAACAAGTCGAAGTAATCGACCAGGTTAATGGCCGGCTCGACGTTGATGTCTTTACCCATACCCAGCAGGAATTCCAACCCGAACCGGAATGCCACAAAGTAGGCAAACAGGCCGCCGAGAATGAACAAACCCGCGGTGCAGAGAATAAAGGGGGCCGCGAACCGCCGTTCTTTCTTGTACAGTCCAGGCGCAATGAAAGACCAAACCTGGTAGAGAATCCAAGGAGACGACAAGAAGATCGCCGTCAACAACGGAACCTTCATCCAGATCACCGTAAACGCGTCAGTCGGGCTCAACTGCTTCAACGTCGGGGGGTACCCTAGGCGCCGAAGGGCATCCGCCGCCGGATCTGAGATCAACTTCCATATCTCGTTTGCGAAAATCATCGCCAGGAAGAACGCTACCGCCACGCCGCTCAGCGTCCTAATCAGGCGCCCGCGGAGCTCTTCCAGGTGCTCCATGAAACTCATCCGGAGCATGCCGTCGTCTTCTTCGTCTTCCGGATCGATCTTTGAAGCTGGCGGTGGAGAGCCGCTTCCGCCCGCTGAAGACGTAGGAACTACCGGCGCGGCTACCGCCGTCGGAGTCGACGGCGTATGGTCAACTTGGGAGTAAGGATCGTCGTAGGTGTACCCATCATAGTAGTGCGAGTCATGATGGGCGTCTGTCGTTTGCTCGTGCGACACATGCGTTTCGCCGGACGCAGAAAGATCCCCTTCCGCCTTGGCGGGTGGGGGATCCGGCTGCGTTGGCACGGGTTCACTGTTCGGGGAGGACCCCTTCTGCTCTTCCGATGGCATAAAGTACGGTTTAACTTAACTAGCCACTGACCCTTGCGACACAGTGCCTTCGGCTGCCTTAACCACCACCGGAGCTTCCGGGGTAATCGCGGCGGCTTCTTCGGCCGGGGCTTCAATGAGAGTGGTCTGTTCAGCGCCCTGAGGTGCGGATGCGCTTACCGTGGTTGAAGAGGTTGCGGTGGAATCCGTCAACTGCGGGGTCGATTCCCCATAGTCGTAATAGGACGAGTCATCGTAGTTCGTAATTTCGTTCTGGAACTCACGCGTCACATCCCGGAGCTCGTTCAGCTCCTTCATAGATCCGTTATCCCGCTCCAAGGAGTTCATTTCGCGCTCAAACGTCGAGCGTAGCTCCGACGATGCCCGTCGGAATTCGCCCATCGCTTTAGCAACGGTTCTGCCCAGCTCCGGTAACTTTTTAGGACCGAAAACCAGCAAAGCAAGCATAAAAATCAGGATCATCTCCTGAGTGCCTAGCGAGCCCATGGAATGGTGTTACCTCCTTATGAGGAATGAGAATTCTGCTTCAGTCTATCACACGGTATCCTGGTGCCGATGCTCTACGCGGCCATAGACCTGGGCGGAACGAAGATCGCCGGAGCTCTTGGATACTCCGACGGCACCTTGGTTGCCCAGCGAACCATCCCCACTGAAGCCGAGCACGGACCCGAGCACGTGATCGCTCGCATCGTCTCCCTCCTCCGCGAATTCGGCAATTCCCCCGCCGCCCTCGGCGTCGGAGTGCCCGGCTTGGTCGATCGTTCGAGCGGCGATGTCCTGTTCCTCCCCAACCTCGCCACCCAATGGCGCGGTGTTCCCTTGGCCCGTAGTCTCCACGCTTCACTCCGCATCCCCGTCCGTGTCCTCAACGACGCCCGCGCCGCGACTCTCGGGGAATTTCGCTTCGGCCACTCCGCCCCCAACATGCTCCTCTACACCCTCGGAACCGGCATCGGAGGTGGAGTGATCATTGATGGCAAACTCCGCCTCGGCCCGCTCGGCGCGGCGGGTGAACTCGGTCACCAAGTCATCGAACCCGACGGCCCGCCGTGCACCTGCGGCAGCCGTGGCTGTCTCGAAACGCTCGCCAGCGGACCGGCCTTGGCCCGCGCAGGCTCCGCGCTGCTGGCCCGCCCCGTTACCGTTGCCGAAATGGTCGGCCTTCCGGAGTGTCGCCCCCTTTTCACTCGCGCCGGCCAATACCTCGGCATCGCCGCGGCGAACATGATCAGCGCTCTCCACCCGAACCTCATCGTCTACGGCGGAGGCCTCTCCGCGCTCGGTGACCTGCTGCTCGGCCCGATCGAAAGCACCATCGCCGAAAGGGTCCGGATGTTCCCTCTCACGGGCATCCGCCTGGAATGTTCCGCCCTCGGAGACCAAGCCGGCCTCCTCGGCGCGCTCGCTCTTGCGGCGCTAGACTTGAGCTAAACGCCTATGACTGACTATACCTACCTCGACGTAGCTAAGATGATCGACCACTCGCTCCTTAACCCGACTCTGACGACGACGGATCTGGAACAAGGCATTCTTCTCGCGAAGGCCTACGATGTCGCCAGCGTGTGCATCCTCCCTTACGCCCTCAAACGTTGCGCCATGATGCTGCACGGCTCGGCGGTAAAGGCGAGCACGACCATCGGTTTCCCCCACGGTGGCCACACCACCGCAATCAAACTGGCGGAAACCAAGCAGGCCCTCGCCGACGGCGGCCAGGAGCTGGACATGGTCGTCAACATCAGCAAAGTGCTCTCGGGCGATTGGAATTATGTGGCGGCGGATATACGCGCCGTCGTCGACGAAACCCACGCGGCTCGCCAAAAAGTGAAGGTGATTTTCGAAAACGCCTATCTCAACGATGAGCAGAAGATCCGCCTATGCGAAATCTGCAGCGAGATCGGGGCCGACTGGGTCAAAACTTCCACCGGCTACGCCCCCACCGGGGCCACCCATGCCGACCTCATTCTGATGCGCAAACATGCCGCGCCCCATATTCAGGTTAAAGCCGCCGGTGGCGTTCGCGATCTTGACGCCCTGCTGGCTGTGCGCGCTCTCGGCGTCACCCGCTGCGGAGCCACCCGCACCGCCAGCATGCTCGACGACGCCTGCACCCGCCTCGGCCTTCCGCCCGTCGCCTCCTCTCGTGCGGAGGTTGCCGGATACTGATGCGCCTGGAGTCACTCCAAATCGGCCAAGCCCAGGATTACGGCGACTGGGTCACCGCCACCTACAAGTACCAGATCGAAGGCCCCGTGTTCGTCGGGACCCTCGGCCTCAATGGCGACGAGGTCGCCGATCACAAAAACCACGGAGGACCCGACAAAGCGGTCCTCGCCTATTCCGCCGCCCACTACCCCCACTGGCGCCAAGAGACCCAGAATAGCGACTGGACCGGCGGTGCTATGGGTGAAAATCTCACCATCGCCGGCCTCGACGAATCGAACGTTTGCGTAGGGGATGCCTGGCAAATCGGCCCGCATGTCGTGGTGCAAGTGTCTCAGCCTCGGCAGCCTTGCTGGAAGCAGGCCAAGCGTTGGGGCATTCAGGATCTGGTGGTCCAGATCCTCGAGACCGGCCGCACTGGCTGGTATCTTCGCGTCCTGACCGAGGGGGCCATCTCGCCCGGCGACGAACTTACTCTTATCGCCCGGCCCCATCCCGATTGGACCATTGCCCGCGCAAACCAAGTCATGCATTTCGACAAAACGAACCCGGATCTCGCCCGCGCCTTAGCCGCCCTTCCCGAGCTATCGGCAAGCTGGCAGCGCGATCTCGCCCGCCGCTTCTAGCTACTTCTTTGTAAATAGGCGCTTGGGGATCATGGCATGCACGCCCTTGTTGCCGTCGACCAGTTGCGTGATGTGCAGATCCACGCCCACGCTCACGAGCATGTAGGCGTCCTCCTTGCTCAGGTCTTTCTCCTTGACGAGGAACTCGACCGCCTGCTGCACCGCTAGCTTCGTCGCCCTGTCGAGACTCTCATCGAAACCCATGGCAATGAAGTGGGTCGGTGTCTCGCCGCGCGGCCAAATCAACTTTTTATCCTTCCGCACCACGAACCGAAACGTCCCCTGCAGTGACGTCTCCAGCCCCGTCACATCCACCTCGCCGTCTCCCTGTGCCGCATGTCCATCGCCCACCTGGAACAGCGCTCCCTTTACGTGAACCGGAATGAAAACCGTCGTACCGGCCACCAGCTCGCGGTTGTCCATGTTGCCTGCATGAATCCCTGGCGCTCGGCTGCTTATTTTTCCCATGGCCTCCGGCGGAGCCACGCCCATGCTGCCGAAGAACGGCCGCAGTTGCACCTCCACTCCGGCTCCAAACTTGCCTACCATCTTCTCCCGGTCCAGCGCGATGAGCCGCCGCTTCCCGATGGTGAACTCGTCGGCCAAAACGCCCGCCGCCCCCATCGCGTTGTACGAATACGGCACCGCCATCTTCACGTCCAGAATCTGCACCTCCAGCACGTCGCCCGGCTCGGCTCCTTCCACGTAGATCGGCCCCGTCAAAAAATGGCCCCTTGCTTCGGGCTTAGCCTTCACCAC
>JBBRIO010000282.1:0-6959 GCA_038220855.1 Bryobacterales bacterium
CTCGCTCCGCTCGGCCTTGACCGCGACCGCCGCCTGCCTCGGAACCTAATAATGAAGGGCGAAGGACGGAGCCGAAGTCCGTTGCCGGCGCTGTCGGCCACTTAACCGGAACGTCGTTTACACAAACCTATTGACAAGCCCTAAGACCCCGAAAAAGAGCGACTTGATCGATCGCAATAGAGACAGCACTCCGTCGGCCTAGCATGGGTAACCGCGCGCAGGCTGTCGCGTACACGCTAGATACTTCCGGCGACTCGTTGCACCACCCGCCATCCACGCTAGAATCAAACTCTGATGACCGACTGGTCCCCCCCTCTGGCTCAGCCTGCGCGTCGCCACCATCGCCACTCTCCTCGCCCTCGTCTTCGGACCCTGGTGCGCCCGCGTCCTTGCTAACCGCCACTTCCGCGGTAAAGATCTTTGCCGCATCTTTTGGCTCTTCCGTCGAGCCGCCTAAATCCCCTTCACCGGGCGAAAATCCACCCCTAACTCAAAGAACAGCCGCACCGTTAGCACTCGCGTCCCCGCCCAGGTATCCGGATAATCCGCTGTATTCCCCGTAATCAGATACCGCGCTTCCGCCGCCTGCGCACATTCCAAAAAGATGTTGTCATCCGGATCGCGAGCCGCCGTCACGGCGGCAGCCGGCTGCACCAGCAGCGAACTCGCCCGGATGCCACCCATCACTTCGGCAATCCGCTCGTCCGTGATCCCGAACCGGGGCCGCCTCAGAACCTCTTCATATTCCGCCAGCACCGGTTCCGACACGCACATCCGCAACCGGCGCGCCAAACCCAGGCTCAGCACTGAGTACGGCAGCCCAGCCGTCCGCAACATAGCCGAAACGACGATGTTCGTATCCAACACCACCCGAATCATCCGGGCGGCTGCCGCGACCGGCGATCCTGCCGCGTCGCCGCGATCTCGGCATCGATATCCGCCATCGTCAGCTTATCGAGCCTCCGCCGCCGCGAATCTTCCGCGACCTCCTTCAACCAATCCGGAGCCGGAGCCAACGTCTCCACAAAGTCGGCGACGCTCAAGATCATCACCGCTGGCTCACCGTTGCGCTCCACCAGAAAGCGCTCATCGTGGTCCAGCGCGCGATCCATAATCTGGCCGAACTGCGTCCGGGCGGTCACCGCGGTGATTTTTCTGGTCATTTTAAGCCTCTAGATACATCGATTGATCAATCAATCAGAGTATATCTTACGCTAACTCAATCTCCCCTCTCCGTCAATACCCGCCATCCACGCTAGAATCAAACTCTGATGACCGACTGGTCCCCCCTCTGGCTCAGCCTGCGCGTCGCCACCATCGCCACCTTCCTCGCCCTCGTCTTCGGACTCTGGTGCGCCCACGCCCTCGCCAACCGACACTTCCGCGGCAAAGAATTCCTCGATTCCCTCGTTACCCTCCCCCTCGTCCTGCCCCCCACCGTCCTCGGTTATTACCTGCTCGTCGTCTTAGGCCGCGAAAGTACCTTCGGCCGTCTGTACGAAAACCTCACCGGCGGGCCGCTAGTCTTCACCTGGCAAGCCGCCGTCGTCGCCGCCTTCGTCCACTCTGCGCCATTGCTCATCAAGTCCTCCCGCGCCGCCCTCGAAAGCGTCGACAGCACCTACGAATGGGCCGCCCGCAATCTGGGCGCCCCCGAATGGCGGGTATTCTGGCAGATCACCCTGCCCCTCGCCCGCCGTCCCATCGCTGCCGCCACGGCGCTGGCCTTCGCCCGCGCCATGGGCGACTTCGGCGTCACCATCATGATCGCCGGCAACATCCCCGGCCGCACCCAAACCGTCGCCACCGCCATCTACGACGCCGTCGAAAGCGGCCAAGGCGAACTCGCCCGCACCCTGGTCATCGCCGTCTCGCTTACCGCCGTCGTCATCCTCACCCTGGCCAACCGCCTCAATCAAAAAACCTTATGATCGAAGCCACCCTCCACAAAGGCTTCCGTGGCCACCCCGAATCCGCCGCCTTCCACCTTGATCTGGAGCTTAAGGCCGAATCCGGCGCCACCGTCCTCTTCGGACCCTCCGGCGCCGGCAAAACCCTCACCTTGGATTGCATCGCCGGCTTCACCCATCCCGACCAAGGCCGCATCGTCCTCGATGGCGAAGTGCTTTACGACACCAAAGCCCGCGTCAACCTGCCCGCCCGCGCCCGCCGCACCGGCTACGTCTTCCAGAATTACGCCCTTTTCCCCCACATGACCTTGCGCGAAAACCTGGATTTCGCCGCCCAGCAACGCCCCCACGGCACCCCCGTCGACCGCCTCCTCGACCGCTTCCGCCTCACTCCCGTCGCCGGACGTCGCCCCAGCCAGCTCTCCGGCGGCCAAAAGCAGCGCGGCTCCATCGCCCGCGCCCTCGTCGGCCAACCTCGCCTGCTTTTACTGGACGAACCCACCCGCGGCCTCGACGCCCCCCTCCGGCAGGAGCTCTACACCCTGCTGGCCGAAGTGGAAACTCCCGTCCTCCTCGTCACCCACGACCTTGACGAAGCCTACGCCCTCGGCACCCACATGCTGGTGATGCGCGAAGGCCACGTCATCCAAACCGGCCCGCCCGCGGAAGTCGCCGTAGCCCCTGCCACCGCCGAAGTTGCCCGCCTCCTCGGCACCTACAACGTCCTCCCCGCCTCGGATGGCAAATGGCGATGCATCCAATACACCCACGTCGAAGCCCGCCCCTTCGATAGTCCCCTCAAAGAGGGCGAATTCGCCGCCACCCTCGAGCACGCCTACCAACACCCCACCGGCCCCCGCCTCCAATTCACCGGCGGCCTCCTCGTCGACCTCCCCGGCCAATCCGCCCCCACCACCCAACAATGGGCCCTTCACTTCCCCGCCCCGCACCTCCGCCTCCTCCCCTAGTCACAACGATTTAATTTTCCGTAACCCTCTATATCCAAACGCTTTTCCCTAAACTCAACCCCAATTTCCTTTCCCCCACCCGCTATCCTAATATTGGGACCGGCATTCGCATCGGCGCCGCACAGATCCCTAGCCCCGACCGTCAAGTCGGGGCTGACATCCGATCCTCAGCCCAATAGAATCAACAACTCCCGGGTTCGTTTCGTATCCCTTATAATCTGAAAGGCCCCGTAATGCTCACAACACAAATCGCCCTCCTCTTCGCCCTCACCCTTCATGCTCAAGTCTCCCCCGAGGTCCACCCAGACCGCACTGTCACTTTCCGCCTCGCCGCCCCCAAGGCCAACGAAGCCACCTTCTACGGCGACTGGATGCCCGTCGGTGCCTCCCAGAAAATGACCAAGGACCCCAATGGCGTCTGGACCTTAACCACCGCACCCCTTCCCCCCAGCATCTACATCTACTCCTTCACCGTCGACGGCCTCACCATCGCCGACCCCATCAACCCCCGCATCAAACTCCGCGCCCGCACCTCCGCTAGCCTCCTTGAGGTCCCCGCCGAGACCCCGGGCCTTTGGGAAGCCCGTGACGTCCCCCACGGTGCCGTCGAAATCAACTACCAGAAATCCAAAGCGCTCAACGGCGAAACCCGTTCCTTCTGGGTTTACACACCCCCCGGCTATACCCAAAGCACCAAGCAACGTTACCCCGTGCTCTATCTCTTCCACGGATCGAACGATACCGCCGGCGGCTGGGTGCTCGCCGGCCAGGCCAATTACATCCTGGACAACCTAATCGCCGAACGGAAACTCGTCCCCATGCTCCTCGTCATGCCCTTCGGCCACGCCGTCCCCTTCGGATCCCCTCGCGAAATCCAAGCCACTAACTCGGATGTCTACGAAAAGTACTTACTCGACGACGTCATGCCCCTGGTCGACAGTAAATACCGGGTCCGTAACGACCGTGAACATCGTGCCATCGCCGGCCTCTCCATGGGCGGCGGCCAAGCCCTTTCCATCGGCTTCAAACACCTTGACTTATTCAACTCGATTGGCGCCTTCAGTGCCGCCGCGCCCCAAGCTCTCGACACTACGGGCCTCGCCAAACATAAATTGAAGGTCCTCTGGTTCGCTTGTGGCAAAGATGATTCCATCTTCCAGCGCTCCGCTGACCTCGATACCCTCTTCACCCAGCGCGGCATCGCCCACACCTTCCGCCCTACGCCAGGCGCCCACACTTACACCGTCTGGCGGCAATACCTGGCCGAATTCGCCCCGCTGCTTTTCCGCTAATTTACTCGGGTTCGTAGCGATAAATCGGAAAGAAACCCGGATCCCCCAGATCGATTCCTCGCCCGAGTAACTTCCGGCGATGCGACGCCGCTAAGTCGCGGTATTGCTCACCGTCGAGAATCCAGCTTCCGGTATAAAACTCGTGAGTTAAAGGAGAGAACTTACGCTTCGATTGGTACAAGGAATCTTCCCGGCCACCGACGCCGCCGCCAAGGTGGAATGTCTCAAAGCCTCGTTCCGTTGCCCAGATCCGCACCCCGTCCAGCAGCGCCTTCGTCGGCGATTGCGCCACTAAGTCCGGATTACTACCCACTAAATGCGCATGCAGGAAAGGTGCATGGCCCATTACTAACATCGCTGCCGCAACGACACCGTTCACCTTCGTAACAAACAGGTAAGCCTGCTTACCCAGTACGCGGCGAAACTCCCGAACCCAGTCCGCGTCTACCAGATAATCTCGCCGGCTGTTCAACCGGGTCATGGAATCCTGATAGAGACGCACGAACTCGTCCACGTGCTCCCAGTCCCCGTCCTCCGTGGTCGCCAGACCAGCTTCCTTCGCCCGCCGGATTTCGTTCCGTAGGTTCTTGTGGTACTTCCTAAATTGTTCGTCCAAACTAGGCCGTAAGTCCATCGACACCGTGGGACCATGCAGCCGCACACCCTCGTCCACGGCCTGCCCGTAGCCGTCAACCAGGCCCCGCGCCAGTTCCCGATTCTCCAGTAAAGGATGAAACCGGGTAAATGCCGAAACCACCCGCTGTCCCCGCCAGGCTTCCAGTAAGTTCCGCCAAGCCCGCCCCACAAACTCCTCGTCGCCCCTCGCCACCGGCCCCGCGTAGCCGTAAACCGAAGTCACATCGCTCGCCCCCGCAGCGGTCGGTGTCAGCAAATAGGGCCACAGAAACACGTCATCGCCCTCCTGATGTAAAAAGACAAAAGCTTCGCCCTCGCGGCCCAAGCCGCCCAACCCATGGTAAGCCGCCGTATGGTAAACGTCATGGCGAACTCGCGTCAGCGCCTCCACCCAGCGTGAATCCGCCGCCGCCAACACGTCACTATGACAGGTACTTACCATAACCTCGGGAATACTGTGTCGTCCTGATAGTCCGGCTGCCCCTCGGCAGTCTTCCGGCAGATCCGGTCATTGAATAACTCAACCGGCCGCCCATCCGGCCGCACGGCCGCCCGGTACCGGTTCTCGCTGTCCTGTAAGTGCACGGCCAAAGCAATCCGCGGACGCTCCGAACGGTTCGGATAACTCCCATGAATCGCCCGGCAATGGTGCAAGCTAAACTGGCCCTTCTTCATCTCCATCGTCACTGGCTTAAACTCGAAGCCTAGCTCATTCACCTGCCGCGCCAAACCCTCCATGTCCTTCCGGTGAAATGACAACGCCGACCGTTCGAGTAAGTGCGACCACTTATGGCTGCCATCCAACACCACCAACGGGCCCAACTCCGCCGGGCAATCATGCAAAGGTATCCAAGCCGTCAGCATATTCTGAGAAGAACAAGTCCCCCAATAGTCCCCGTCAACATGCCAACCCACCACCGCTTCCGTCTGCCCACCCGGCTTATACACTACCTGGTCATCAAACAGCCGAATCGCCGAGGTATCCACCGCTTCCGCCGCAATCTCCCCGATTACCGGCGACCAAGCCAAGCATCTCACCAATTCATTCTGCAAGGAGATGTACTCGTTATTCCGGGTACCATCGCCATCGCCCGGCATCCAATCCACACAGTGGATCCCCGCCCCTTCAAGCCGACGGTCGCGATGCCCACTCCAATGCTGCCCCAAGCCGCGCAAAGTATCGTCGATTGCCGCATCGCTCAGCACGCTGTCACTGATTAGCCAACCGTGATCCGAGTAAAACTCGATTTCCACCGGAGTAAGTCTCGCCATCCTAATCTCCCGCTACTGCCGCGTGCGTCAGCGGTTCCACCATCGCCTCTTCCGCCTGCATCAAAACCATTTCGCTGGGGCTGTACTCCGGCACCAACGCCCGGATCATACCGATCGCTTCACTCGTATTGCGCGACGCACACAAATCCTCTAATTGCTCCATCTGGCAACTCATGTTCGTGGCGGAAACGTCCCGGCCCACAAAGATCTTGATCTTCCGGTGATCGGTCGGAATCGTAGCCTCGTCATCCAGATTCAATTCCTCGTAAAGCTTTTCCCCTTGCCGCATCCCCGTGAACTCGATCTTGATTTCGGAATCCGGTACCCGCCCGGAAAGTTGAATCAACTTCCTGGCAATGTCGACTATCTTAATCTGCTGCCCCATATCCAGCACAAAGATCTCGCCGCCGCGGCCCATGGCCGAAGCTTGCAACACCAGTTGGGCCGCCTCTGGAATCGTCATAAAGTAGCGCCGCATCTCCGGGTGCGTCACGGTCACCGGTCCACCTTCGGCGATTTGTTGCTTGAAGACAGGAATCACACTACCGTTACTACCCAACACGTTGCCAAATCGCACGGTTACGTAACGAGTGCCGCAATCCGGCAAAGACCTAATCAGTAACTCGCAAAGACGTTTCGAGGCGCCCATCACGCTGGTTGGACGCACCGCCTTGTCAGACGAGATCAGTACAAACTCTTCCACGCCATACTCCGCTGCCGCGGTCGCTAGGTTGCGCGTCCCGAACACGTTGTTCGCTACCGCCTCCAAAACGCTGGACTCCATAATCGGCACATGCTTGTAAGCCGCCGCATGGTAAATTACCGTAGGACGATAGGCCCCGATTAACCCGCGCACCCGGCGCCGACTCTGGATACTTCCG
>JBBRIO010000283.1:0-6897 GCA_038220855.1 Bryobacterales bacterium
TCCCGATGAGCGCTGTACCAGCTGTGGTACCGGATCATATACTGGGCTTCTTCCGGCAGGTAATCCTTGGTCACATGATACAGGTATTCATCATGGCCCCATGACATCTTGACTTGACCCAACCCCGCCCCCGCCGTATAAACCCCGCATTGCGTCTGCAACTCCGGCTTCGCCTTATCCAGATTCGCCGCAAAAAATTCAGGGAATACGATCTGGTCGCTCCACGCGCAACCGGTCGGAAACGTATCGCCCACCACCGCCCACTGCGGCTCGCCCCACATCGTCAAAACCTTCCCCAAGTCGTGGATGAAACCCGTCAACTGGAACCACCGCGGATGCCCCGCCGCGCGGATCGCCTCCGCCGTTTGCAGGTTGTGATCAATCTGGCTCAAATCCGTGTCCGGGTCCGAATCGTCCACCAGTTCGTTCAGCCGCTCCATCGCCTCCCAAATGCCCATCTTGGCCTGGTGCAAGGGAACATACTCGGCTAACTTACTCGAAGCAAATTCATACGTCTGAAACGCATGGTTTTGCCGATAGAACTCCCGCACAACCGGCGGGGTCGAATCATCGTAAACCCGAAACTCTTCTTTCTTCCGGTCAGCCCGATACCGGCCCTTAACGTGGTCGTCCCACTGTTCGAGCGACTCCAGCGGACCGTTTTGCAATACGTGCATTAGAACCTCCAACGCCACAGATTGGCACCGACCGTGTAGCCTGCTCCAACGGCGGCGAACACGACCAGATCTCCATTCTTAAGTTTACCTTGGGCCACCGCGTCCCGCGTCGCCAACGGAATCGTCGCCGCCGTCGTGTTCCCGTAGTCTTGAATATTAATCAAAACCTTCTCCAGCGGAATGCCCAACCGTTCAGCTACCGCCAGGATAATCCGTCGATTGGCCTGATGCGGCACAAACAGGTCAACATCCTCCACCGTAAGCCCGTTGCGTTGGAGCAACAGCCGCGAGGTCTCCGCCATCTTTGAAACGGCGTATTTGAAGACGTGGTTCCCTTCCTGATGAACGCAGTGCAGTTTCTGGTCCACCGTGGCGTGCGACGCCGGCAGCCGGCTGCCGCCCGCCGGCATCTTCAGCGCGTCGCCGCCGCTGCCATCAATCTCGTTGAGGTAGTCAATGAAGCCTTCCTCCCCTTCCTCGGCCGTCTCCACCAAAAACGCCCCCGCCCCGTCCCCAAACAAAATGCACGTCGACCGATCCTCGTAGTTAAGAATCCGCGACATGGTATCGGCCCCGATCACGAGCACCTTCTTCGGCTCTCCACTCGCCACCAGATGCGCCGCCGTCGTCAGTCCATAAACAAAACCCGAACAAGCGGCCACCAAATCGAACCCAAACGCCCCCTTGGCCCCAATCCGGTCCTGCACCAGACAAGCCGTCGAAGGGAACATCATGTCCGGCGTCACCGTGCAAACAATGATGGCATGCAGATCACTGGCTGGGATCCCGCGGGCCTCCAAGGCAGCCTTCGCCGCTTCCACCGCCATATCGGAGGTGGCCATTTCCGGCGGCGCAATGTGCCGCTGACGAATGCCAGTGCGGTCCACGATCCACTGATCGGACGTTTCGACCATTTTTTCGAGATCTAGATTCGTTAAAACTTGTGAGGGAGTAAAGCAGCCGAGAGCAGTGATTTTGGCTTTACCCGTGAACGATTTTCCCAATGGACCCCCGTGGCGACGTGGAACGCGGCAAGAATGACTATCCGCTATGTTACCTTCTGATATTAATGCAAGTCGAGAGCGCGCTCCTGTTTGAAAGTTTGGAGGAAATATGCTCCCGGGTGTTTCGGACCATCCGACCGCGGACCCCGGTGCCGCCCGTCCGGGTAGTCTTCAAAAAATTCGCCAACGCCAACAGCCTCATCCGGATTCACGCAGGCGTCATCGAATTGAAAATAACCGACCTCCTCGCCGAGGCCCCGTCCCCAATTTTCGAGGCGCTCGCCTACATTCTCATATCCAAACTTTTCCGCAAGCCCATTCCCGCCATCTACAACGACCGCTACCGGCTCTACCTTAACCGGCTCGATATTCGCGAAGAGATCACCGAAATTCGCCTCGCCCGGGGTCGCAAACTCATCGATCCCCCTACCGGCCAGGTCTACGACCTCGGCGATCTGTTCGACGCGATGAACGTCCAATTCTTCGCCGGCTCGATTCCCCGCCCGACTCTCGGCTGGAGCCGCCAGGCGTCCCGCACCATCCTCGGCCACTGCGATTCGGCCCACAACACGATCGTCCTGTCGAAAATCCTCGACCAACCACATGTACCCCGCTTCGTCGCCGAGTACGTTATGTACCATGAGATCCTCCATTTGGTGCACCCGGTCGAAACCCGGGGAGCCAAGCGGGCCATCCATCCGCCCGCGTTCCGGGCGGCCGAAAAGAAGTTCCCGCAGATGCGAGAAGCGAAGGTGGTCATCCGACAAATATGTTCCCGATTGTCGCCGCGCTTGCGGTTGTTCTAGCCGATCCGGCCCAGTTTGAGGCCGTCCTGCAAAAGTACGTCCTCGAAGATGGCAAGGTCCGCTACGGTGCCCTGAAGGCCGACCTGGCGCCCCTAACGGCGTATGTTGAGGCGATTGGCGCCACCAACCCGGATAGCCTCCCCTCCTCCCAAGCCAAGCTCGCCTTCTGGCTAAATTCCTACAACGCGCTCGTGCTTCACTCTATGGCCGCTGAGTATCCCGACTCGAAAGGCCGTCTCGGAGGTCTCCTCGGCCGCGCCAGCTATTTCTATCGTCGGAAGTTTCGCGCCGGCGGCCAAATGCGCTCTCTGGCCGATATTGAAAACAACTCGATCCGCAAATTCGGTGAACCGCGCATCCATTTCGCCATCGTCTGCGCCTCGGTCGGCTGCCCTTTGCTCGCCCGCCGAGCATTCACCGCCGAAAACCTGGAATCCCTGCTGGAAGCCCGAACTCTCCTCTACTTCAGCCAATCCCGCAGTTTCCAGCTCGATCAGCCCGGCATCGTCCGCCTAACCGCCATCTTCGATTGGTTCCGCGGCGATTTCCCCCCCGGCTTCGTCGAACGCTATCGCCCCGATGCCGCCGGACGAAAGCGGAAGTACCTCGATTGGGATTGGAGCCTAAACGATTCACCCTAGTTAAACATAACTAATCTTTCCTAGGGACCGCAACTCTTCTGGCACTATGGTGTTGCCGCTATGCTCTGCCTCCGGTCCCGCTGTTGGATCCATGGATTTATTTGCCTTCTCCTGACTTGGGCTTGGCTTGCCGCCAACGTCACCGCCAGCTACGACGGCAATTGGACCGGCCTGTTCTGCGTCGGAGCGGACCGCCCGCTGCCCCCAGACCCGGAGTTCGCCAACTTCTATCAGAAAGAGTCTGGTCAGGGGTTTGACGGCCAACACTACCTCATTGCGGCGCATGACCCCTTTGTCCAAAAGGACTACTGGAAATTCATCGATTGGCCGGGTTTGCGGTATCTCCGGATTTTACAGCCGCTGCTGGCTTGGGCCTTGCCCCTTCCGGTGCCGGTCGCTTTCGTCTTCGTCCAGCTCCTGTTTCTCGGACTGGGCGCGGCCGGAGTCGGCCTCATCGCCGTAGAATGGAAACAACCTCCCGAATGGGCCTACGCTTTTCTCCTGCTCCCAGCTGTCTGGATATCCCTCGACCGGATGACCGTCGATCTGGCTTTCGTGGCGGTGTTTATCTGGGTCTGCTATCGACCCAGTTGGCTGCCGCTGGCCCTCCTGTGCTTGGTCCGGGAGACCGGGCTGGTAGCGGTGGCCGCCGTAGCCGTCTGGCATCTTTACCACCTGCGCCGGAAGAAAGCAGCGCTCATCGCCACCTCTGCCGTTCCCTTTGCCCTCTGGGCCCTATTCGTCGCCTCCCGTTTTGACATTCGGTTATTGCATTGGCTCCCCTATCAAACGCCCTACGCCCGGACGGTGGAGGACGTTAGAGCGCTCACGATCGGACGGGTACCCGCTGGGCTCGGAATCGATCTCTTGGCGCTGGCCGCCCTGCTCTATTCCGGTTGGTGGGCCTTTCGGGAATTGGTTCGGCAGCGCGATAATCCTCGGGCTGCCCTGGGCGCATTCTTCGCGCTCATGGGGCTCTACCTCTTCGCGCTCGGCGATTGGCTCCACGTTTACGACTACGGCCGGGTCCTCTCTCCGCTCTTTGCGACCTTGCTCCTTCAAGGAATCGCCGTGGGTCGATGGGAGCTCATGGCTCCAGCCGCCCTCATCACGGCGCGGGTCGGCGTCCAACTTCTGCCCCGCGTGCAGGCTATCGCGACAGAGTTCTTCTAGAATCGAAGCAAATAGCCGGGCACGCCCATCATCCCGGTTCACGTTGCGTTACCTCACGAAAATTCTATACGTCTTTTCATAGTTCCCCAGAGTCTGATATATTCAAAATCGTCCATTCGACTCCCTTAAAAGGAAGGTGTCCGTTGAGCTCTTCGAACGAAATACCGAAGCATCAGCTCCCCAAATCCGCGTTCTCCCGCCGCTCGCTATTGCAGAGCGCGGGTGTCTCGGGCGGGGTGCTGACCACTGGCCTCCTGGCGGAAGACGCCGAGGCGCAAGGCGCTGTTGCCGTCATGTCGGGAGAGGTGGAGATCACCCTCGACATTAACGGGAAAAAACGCAACGTAAAGGTTGAGCCGCGGGTGACCCTGCTCGATGCGTTGCGTAACCGACTCGACATGACCGGAGCCAAGCGGGTTTGCGACCGCGGCACCTGTGGCGCCTGCACGATGATCGTCAGCGGCAAGGTCGTTTACGGCTGCTCCGTGCTCGCCGTAGACGCCGTCGGCAAACCGATCCAAACCATCGAAGGGCTGGCCCCCGAAGGGCAACTGCATCCGATTTCTAAGGCTTTCGTGAACCACGACGCGCAGCAGTGTGGCTACTGCACCCCCGGGTTCATCATGGCTACCAAGGGTTTCCTCGATCGCAACCCCGCCCCCACAGTCGAACAGATCGACAAGGGTTTGTCCGGCAACTTATGCCGATGCGGCACCTATATGGGTATGAAGGCCGCAGTGCTCGAAGCAGCGAAGGAGATCAAGAATGGCTGAGTACAAATGGCCCCCGATGGAACAGCGCAAGCTGATGGGCAAGCGAATTGCCCGGCTTGACGGTCCGATGAAATCCTCCGGCCGGGCGAAATATCCCTCCGATATGAATCAGCCCGGCCTTTTGTTCGCCGTGCTTTTGACTTCTCCTCACGCCCACGCCAAGGTGAAGAGCATTGACGTCGCGCCGGCTAAAGCCATGAAGGGTGTGACGGCGGTCCGAGTGATCTCCGGCCCCGGCACTGAGATTCAATGGGCCGGAACGGAAGTCGCCGCCATTAGCGCGGTGACCGAAGAGATCGCCCGCGACGCCGCCAAGGCCATCCTGGTCGAATACGAAGTCCTCCCCCATCTTGTTAAGGAAGAAAACCTGGCCAAAGTCGGCCCGCGCGCCAAAGCGGCCGGCGAGCAGATCACAGGCGATCCCGACAAAGCGTTTCAGGATTCCGAAGCGAAAATCTCGGGCGACTACGGTATCCCGGTCATCACGCATTGCTGCTTGGAACCGCACGGATCGGTCGTCGCCTGGGGTACCGATAAAATCGACTTCTGGCCTTCCACCCAAGCTGTTTCGACGGTCGGCGGCGATCTCGCCAAGCTGCTCGAATTGCCCGCCACCCAAGTCAAAGTCGACTGCCAATACATGGGCGGCGGCTTCGGTTCGAAATTCCCGGCCGACCGCTGGGGCGCTGAGGCGGCCCGCCTGTCGAAGGAGTCGGGCGGACGCCCGGTCAAGCTCTTCCTCGATCGCGCGACCGAACTGACCATCGCCGGAGTCCGGCCCTCCCACTTTGCCAAAATCAAAGTCGCCGGCAAGAAAGACGGTACGATGACCGGTTGGCAGAGCGAGTCCTGGGCTTCGGGAGGCATTGGCGGCGGCGGTATGGCGCCCCTGCCGTACGTTTTCACTAACATCCCGAACCGTCGCATGAACCACACGCAGGTGTCGATCAACGCCGGACCGGCTCGCGCTTGGCGTGCGCCGAACCATCCTCAGGCCAGCTTCCTCACCTGTTCGGCCATCTCGGACTTTGCCGCCGAAATCGGCATGGATCCCTATGATGTTTTCCTCAAGAACCTTGATCTGACTCTGCGGGCCGATACCTATCGGAAGCAGTTGGTGAAGGGTGCGGAACTCATCGACTGGAAGAAGAAGTTCCAGTTAGGTTCAACGAAGACCGGCAACATCCGCCGCGGCTTGGGCATCGGAATTGCCACTTGGGGCGGCGCTGGACACGCCTCCAAATGCCGGCTGACGATTCATCCGGACGGCACCGTCGAAGTCGAAATCGGCTCCCAGGACATCGGGACCGCCACCCGCACCTGCATCACTCAGGTGGCAGCTGAAACCCTCGGCCTGCCCATGTCGGCCGTCAAAGTGAAGTTGGGGAATAACAGCTATCCCCCTTCCGGTCCGTCGGGCGGTTCCACCACGATCGGTGGCGTCAGCTCTTCGACGCGGAAAGCGGCCGTCAACGCCCTCGAAAAGTTACTGGAAAAAGTAGCTCCGGGCATGGGTGTTCCCCCCGATCAACTCGAAGCCAGCGATAGCCGCATTGTCGCCAAGGGCAACCCGAATAAGGCGATGAGCTGGAAGCAGGCTTGCCAGAAAATGGGACCGACCGCCATCAGCGAAATGGGTGAAAACGAACCCCGTTCAGCGGCTCGCGAGGGCCTGAACACGCAGGGTGCCAGTGGCATCCAGATGGCCGAAGTCGAAGTGGACATGGAAACCGGTGTCGTGCGGATCGTCGAAGTCGTGGCCGTGCAGGATTGCGGTCTCGTCGTCAACCCGCGGACGGCCGAAAGCCAAGTCGCCGGTGCCC
>JBBRIO010000284.1:0-6888 GCA_038220855.1 Bryobacterales bacterium
GCCGGTGCGAGGCTTGTCAGGGCGACGGATTGAAGCGGATTGAGATGAACTTTCTGCCGGATGTATACGTCACCTGCGACGTTTGCCGGGGGAAGCGGTACAACTCCGAGACGTTGGCGGTGAAGTACAAGAACTATTCCATTGCGGACGTGCTGGCGGCGACGGTGGAGCAGGCGCTGCCGATTCTGGAGAATATCCCGACGATCAACGTGAAGTTACAGACGCTGAACGACGTGGGGCTGGGCTACATCCACCTGGGGCAATCGTCGACGACGCTATCGGGGGGCGAGGCGCAGCGGATCAAACTGGCGAAGGAGCTGAGTAAGCGGCAGACGGGGCGGACGCTGTATATCTTGGATGAACCGACGACGGGGCTGCATTTTGAGGACGTCCAGCGGCTTTTGGATGTGCTGAACAAGCTGGTCGATCTGGGCAATACGGTGGTGATTATTGAGCACCACTTGGACATCATGAAGTCGGCGGATTGGATAGTCGATTTGGGTCCGGAGGGCGGGGAGCGGGGCGGAACGGTAGTGGTGGCCGGGACGCCGGAGCAGGTGGTCCGCAATAAGAAGAGCTTTACGGCGCGGGCGCTGGAGAGGATTTTGAAGCCGTGATGGAGAGCTCTGAGCCGTCGCCCTTCTGGGGCTGGACCGACATCGTAATCGCCTTGGGGGCAATGCTGCCGGCGTTGTTAGTGTCCGGCGGGGCGGTGTTTTTGACGTTTTGGCTGGCGGGCGTGAAGCCGGCGTCGAAGGACATCGCCATGCCGTCGCAGTTGCTGTTTTACGGGCTGTGGGTATTGCTGCTTTGGTTAGCGTTTCGATGGCGGCACCACAAGCCGTTTTGGCAAAGCCTGGGATTTGGGCTGCCGGCGAACTATGGGCGGTTTATCGCCTATGGGCCGGCGCTGACGCTTTTCGTCGGGGTGGCGGGGTTCGTCTTGCAGGCTAAAGAAGTGAAGATGCCGCTGATCGACGAGCTTTTGGCCGACCCGGTGCAGCGGGTTTTGTTTTTCGTGTTTGCGGTGACGTTTGGGCCGGTTTGTGAAGAGCTTTTCTTTCGAGGGCTGGTGCTTCCGGTGGCCGCGCGCAGCTTTGGTTGGTTAGCCGCACTGATATTGACGAGCGTACCCTTCGCGTTGATCCATGGGCCGCAGTATTCGTGGAGTTGGCAGCATTTGTTGCTGCTGACGGTGGCGGGTTTGGTTTTTGGTGTGATCCGGCTGCAGTCCGGCACGGCGGCGGCGACGCTGACGCACTGCACTTATAATCTTGCAATGTTTGGAGGCTTTTTCCTGAATGGTCGAAACTATTGAATGGACCGTCGATGGAGTTGTGATGATCGACCAGACGCGATTGCCGCGGGAGACGGTGTTTGTCACCTGCCGCACGTATCTGGAGGTGGCGGACGCGATCAAGACGATGATCATTCGCGGCGCGCCGGCGATTGGCGTGGCGGCGGCGATGGGTGTGGCGATTGGTGTCGAACGCAGCGATGACGACTTTGACCTGATCTGCTCCACCCTCGCGGCGACGCGACCGACGGCGGTGAACCTGTTCTGGGGCATTGACCGGATGCGCCGGTTGTACGCGAGTTTGGCCGGGCAAAGCCAGGCCGAGATGGTCGCTGCGATGGTGACCGAGGCGAAACTCGTGAAGGAGGAAGACGTTGCGATTTGCATGGCGATTGGGGCTCATGGGGCAGCGCTGGTACCGGATCACAAGACGGTGCTGACGCATTGCAATGCGGGGGCGCTGGCGACGGCGGGGTACGGCACGGCGTTAGGCGTGATTCGGGCGGCGGTGGCGGCGGGTAAGACGATTGATGTGTTTGCGGACGAGACTCGGCCGTTCTTGCAGGGCGCTCGGCTGACGGCGTGGGAACTACAGCAGGACGGGATTCCAACGACGCTGATTACCGACAACATGGCGGGGCATTTTTTGAAGTCGGGGCGGATTGGTTGCGTGGTGGTGGGGGCGGACCGAATTGCGGCCAACGGCGACGTGGCAAACAAGATCGGGACGTATAGCGTGGCCGTGTTGGCGAAAGAGAACGGGGTGCCGTTTTATGTGGCCGCTCCGATTTCGACGCTCGACTTGACCTTGGCGGATGGGAGTTTGATTCCGATTGAAGAGCGGTCTTCGAAGGAGGTTACAGAGGTATACGGGGTGCCGGTGGCACCGGAGGGGATCGCGGTATTGAACCCGGCATTCGACGTGACGCCGAACCGGTATGTGATGGGGATCATTACAGAAAAGGGCGTGGCTTACCCGCCGTTTACGGAGAGCTTGCGGACTTTAGCGGGCGGTTAGTGCGAGACTGGGGGCATGCCGCTTCCCGCTCGTGCTTGGAAAGGCCGTTGGCTGATCGCTGT
Organism: Bryobacterales bacterium; assembly: GCA_038220855.1. GTDB lineage: Bacteria > Acidobacteriota > Terriglobia > Bryobacterales > Bryobacteraceae. The sequence goes on from JBBRIO010000284.1 coordinate 2,378, forward strand.
CTCGGTCGTGCACACCATTTTTGGCTTGGTCGTATTCTCTGAACCCCTCGCCGGTATCGTCCGGCGGGGGATTTTCAATTCGGTGGGTACCGACCCGTTGACGGGGGCCGTGGCTTGGTTTCTGCTCTTCGGCTTTGCTTTGTTTTTGGCTGGTTTGGCGATTGCCGAGCTGGAGAGGGAATCGAGTCGACCGCTTCCTCGTTCATTGGGGTGGGCGCTGCTTTTCGTGGTTTTGGTGGGGGTCGTGTTGATGCCGGTCTCGGGCTTCTGGCTTGCGCTTCCGCCGGCGGTGTCGATGGTAGGGAGGAGGAGTTCGTGAAGGTGCTGCTTGTCTTCCTGACCTTTTACGGGGGGGCGGCGGCGGCCGATCTTGAGCTGTCGCTGGAACACCGCTTGACGAGTGTCATGATTCAGTTTCGCAATACTTCCGTCGCCCCGATCGCTTTCTCGGTGGGAGGGCGGACGGGCCTGGGCTCTATGTACAACATCGCTTTTACGGGCGTGACGGCAAATGGAAAGGCCTGCAAGGTGGTCGATACCACCGTGGGGCATGTTGCGGGTTATTTGGAGCCAATCGTTCTACGGATCGCGGCGGGTGCGATGGAGAGTGTATCCATTGAGCGCAAGCATCTGATCTGTCTGCCGTCCGGGGCGTGGTCAAAGTTGCGGGCAACGTTTACGGCCACGGCGGCGGGCAATTCCTGGGCCAAGGTGCCGCAGGGCTGGACGGGTACGGCGACGACCCGCTAGAACGCGAAGGGTCCCGAGATTTTCGTCTGGTTTCGGCGCGCGCGGTTCGGTGCTGGCTTCGAGAGTCCGCTTGCTGGCTAGCACGGTGCGGTGCTGGGGCAAAGCCTTACGCCCAACCGCGCCCGTAAGCGACTGGAGCTTGCACAAGTCGGCACTAGAACGCGAAAGGCCCCGAACTTTCGTCCGGGGCCTTTCGCGTTGCCGTGATGGCAGGGGTTTGGTTAGTAGTCCATCCCGCCGCCGCCGTGGTCATGACCACCAGGAGCCGGAGCCTTCTTCTCGGGAATCTCGCAGATCATCGCTTCGGTCGTCAGCATGAGGGCGCTGATCGAAGCGGCGTTCTGGAGGGCCGAGCGGGTGACCTTCGCCGGGTCAATGACGCCCGCGGCGATGAGGTCTTCGTATTCGCCGCTGGCAGCGTTGAAGCCGAAGTTGGGGTTCTTGTCGTCGCGAACCTTCTCGATGATGATCGCGCCTTCAAAACCGGCGTTGCCGGAGATCTGACGGATCGGCTCTTCGCAAGCGCGACGGATGATGTTGACGCCGATCTGCTCGTCGCCGGGGACTTTGAGATCATTCAGCGCAGAAGCCGAACGGAGCAGGGCGATACCGCCGCCAGGAACGATGCCCTCTTCAACGGCTGCACGGGTGGCGTGCAGGGCGTCTTCGACGCGGGCCTTCTTTTCCTTCATTTCGGTTTCGGTAGCCGCGCCGACCTTGATCACCGCGACGCCGCCAGCGAGCTTCGCCAGACGTTCCTGGAGCTTCTCACGGTCGTAGTCGGAGGTGGTGTCTTCGATCTGGGTGCGGAGCTGCTTGATGCGGCCCTGGATGCCGGTCACATCGCCGTTACCGTCGATGATGGTGGTGTTATCTTTGTCAATCGTGACGCGCTTGGCGCGGCCCAGATCTTCCAGACGGACGCCTTCGAGCTTGATCCCGATGTCTTCCATGATGGCTTTGCCGCCAGTCAGGATCGAGATGTCTTCGAGCATCGCCTTCCGACGGTCGCCGAAGCCGGGGGCCTTGACGGCCGCGCAGTTCAGGGTGCCACGGAGCTTGTTGACGACGAGGGTCGCGAGGGCTTCGCCTTCCACTTCCTCAGCAATGATGAGCAGCGGACGACCGCCACGAGCAACCTGCTCGAGTACGGGCAGCAAGTCCTTCATGTTGGAGATCTTCTTCTCATAGATGAGAATGTAGGGATCTTCCATCACGACTTCCATGCGGTCGGCGTCGGTAACGAAGTAGGGGCTGAGGTAGCCGCGGTCGAACTGCATGCCTTCGACGGTCTGGAGTTCGGTGACCATGGTCTTCGACTCTTCAACCGTGATGACGCCGTCCTTGCCGACTTTCTTCATCGCTTCCGCAATGATGGTGCCGATGGTGGAGTCGCCGTTAGCAGAGATGGTGCCGACCTGAGCGATCTTCTCGTCGTTGGCGACCTTGGTCGACATCGCTTTTACTTCGGCGACGCAGACTTCAACAGCCTTCTCGATGCCGCGCTTCAGGGCCATCGGGTTGGCGCCGGCAGCAACTGCCTTCACGCCTTCACGGTAGATGGCTTGGGCGAGAATGGTGGCGGTGGTGGTGCCGTCGCCAGCGACGTCGGAGGTCTTCGAAGCGACCTCACGGACCATCTGGGCACCCATGTTCTCGAGCGGGTTGGCCAACTCGATTTCTTTGGCAACCGTAACGCCGTCTTTGGTGATGGTCGGGCCACCAAACTTTTTCTCGAGGACCACGTTCCGGCCCTTTGGGCCGAGGGTCACTTTCACAGCATCAGCGAGCTGATTGACGCCGCGCAGGATCGCCTGGCGGCCATTTTCGGAATAAACAATCTGTTTTGCAGCCATGTTATTTATAACCTCTACCGGTGCTTACTTTGCGAGCACGCCGAGGACTTCATCCTCGCGCATGATCATGTATTCGATGCCGTCAACCTTGATCTCGCTGCCGGAGTACTTTCCGAACAGGATGCGGTCGCCAGCCTTGAGCTCCATCGGAGCAATCTTGCCATCATCAAGGCGCTTGCCGTTGCCGACAGCGACCACTTCGCCTTCTTGCGGCTTCTCTTTGGCGCTGTCCGGGATGATGATTCCGTTCAGGACCGTTTCTTTCTCTTCAATGCGTTTCACGACGATGCGGTCGTGGAGCGGACGGATGTTCATGTTTGTCTCCTACAGTACTTCCGACACAATTATTAGCACACTCGGTGGAGGAGTGACAAGCATTTCCTTTAAATCATTGAAAACAAAGAATAAAATATTTTATTAAAACCATTCAATGTTGGAAGCCCGATAATGATCTGATGGAATGACGCTAAGATTTACTTAATCCCTCCGCAGTGATAGGATGACTAGCATTATGGCCCACCTGGATTTGCCCGCCCTCCGCCAACTCGTTGACGCTGGCTCTGTTGATACCGTCGTCGCGGGCTTTACCGATCATTATGGCCGATTGATGGGGAAACGCTTTGATGCGCACTTCTTTCTCGACGAGGTCGCCATCAACGGTACGCACGCTTGTAACTACCTGCTGACCACCGACGCCGAGATGCAGCCGACGCCGGGCTACCGCTTCGCCAATTGGGAGCTTGGTTACGGCGACTTCCACATGGTTCCGGTGTTGACGACCTTGCGGTTGATCTCCTGGCAGCCACGGACCGTTTTTGTCCACTGCGATGTGGACCATGTCAGCGTGGCGCCGCGGTCGATTTTAAAGAAGCAGTTGGCGGCGGCGCAAGCGGCCGGGTATAACCCGATGGCGGCCTCCGAACTGGAATACTACGCTTATCGCCAGACCTACCGCGCCGCCCACGAGCAGGATTACGCCAAGCTCGAACCGCTCAGTTGGTACCTGGAAGACTACAATTTGCTCCAGGGTTCCCGCGAGGAGTTCTACACGGCGGCGGTTCGCCGTCACTTGCGCGATTCGGGCATTCCGGTGGAGAACTCGAAGGGCGAGTGGGGCCTGGGCCAGCATGAGGTGAACGTTCGTTACGGCCCGATTCTGGAAATGGCCGACAACCATAGCCTGTTCAAGCAGTGCTTGAAAGAGATCGCTGAACAGTCCGGGATCAGCGTGACGTTTATGGCTAAGCCGCACCATGGACAGGCGGGATCGAGCTGCCATATCCACCTGAGCCTGGCGCAGTTTCAGGACATTCATTCCGATACGTTCCGGCATTTTCTGGGCGGCTGGATCGCGCACGCCCCGGAGATGATGGTGTTCTACGCGCCGACGGTGAATTCCTACAAGCGCTACGAGGATCTATCGTGGGCTCCGACTCGACTCGCCTGGAGCCAGGACAACCGCACGGCGGGTTTCCGCGTGGTGGGAAGGGGGCCGAGTCTTCGGATTGAGTGCCGGATCCCCGGGGCGGATGCGAACCCTTACCTCGCCTTTGCGGCGTCGGTGGCTTCCGGGTTGGATGGAATCGCGAACAAGATTGAACCGCCGGCGGTTTTTCTGGGCGACGTTTATGCTTCGCGGACGCTGCCGCGCGTTCCACACACCCTGCGCGAGGCGACCGATTTGTTTGAAAACAGTGCGTTTGCCAAGCGGGTGCTGGGGGCCGAGGTGGTGGAGCACTACGCCCACTTCTACCGGAATGAGCAAAAAGCGTTCGACACGGTCGTGACCGACTGGGAACGACGCCGCTACTTTGAGAAGATCTAAATACATGGACAGACTGAAGAATCAAGTAGCTCTGATCACCGGGGCCGGCAGCGGGATTGGGAAAGAGACTGCTCTGCTCT
>JBBRIO010000285.1:0-6879 GCA_038220855.1 Bryobacterales bacterium
TATTCTGAAGCTTCGTTGCCACTTTGAGGGCGCGTAGCTCAGCTGGTTAGAGCGCCTGCTTCACACGCAGGAGGTCCGGGGTTCGAGCCCCTGCGCGCCCACCACTTCATCCTTTGGCCGGAACGCGGAGAGTCTAAGCCCTCGCTCAGATGAAGATGAAAGGATCATGATTTGGAAGCTGATTCTAGCGGGCTTCGTTGTGCCCTTACTAGATACCGGTCAAGCCCCACAGTTGGATGCTTTGGTGGCCTGCCTCATTAATCCGGCCTGTCCAACCGCTCCGCACTCGTGGCCCAGGACGGCGATCCCTAAGGACCGCCCTCTTTGTTTGGTTGAGGTTTTCGTCAGTTTAGAAAACTAAGCGAAGGCCGAGCCGGATATTCCGGGGGGCTTGGTAGGCACCGGCACCTCCGGCCCTGTAGTCACCGCCGGGGAGCCCGTAGATCGGGTTATACGGGACCGAACCGCCGACAGTAATGTACTGCTTCGGATCATAGCCGCGGAAGAACTGCGCTACCGGGATGCTGACCGCGCCTGCACGATTGAACTGGGTGGTCCGGCTGATGACGGCCGCCTGGTTAAACAAGTTGACGATGTTGACCTCAAAACGAGCAGTGAACTTCTCGTTGATTTTGAAGCCATGATTGTAGCTCAAGTCGGATTGGACGTAAGCGGGGGTCCGCCCCAGGTCGCCACGGCCATAAGGGAAGGTAGGGGCCGACAAGTAGATGATCGAGGTGGAGTCGGGGGTACCGCTCCAAGCATTCTGGGTGAAACCGAAGGTGCCGGTGCCGAGTTTGCCCATCTTCTGGTCAAAGCTGGCGTACAGCTTTACGGTGTGCGGACGATCCGTGGCGAGGCGGCCGAGGACGTTCTTCTGGCTACCCGTATTGTCGAAGTAGTAATAGGGAAGATCGAACGCGCGGCTGACACCCGGATCTGAGCGACCGGATTCGTCCGAATTGGCAGCGCCAGAGTAGTTGCCGTAGAGCCGGCTCCATGTGTAGCTTGCCATGCCGTTGATCTTGTTAAAGTAGCGACCGTCTAGCCGGAACTCAACCGCGTCATACTGCCGAACCGCTTTGGGGACGAGGAACGATCCGTTGGGCGTTTTGCCGTCGTAGATCTTGAGTGGATCAAGACGTGTGAGTCCAAAGCCGGGGTTACCGATTACGTACTGTTCATCCTCATCCTTGTCGAGAACGCCGATGTCTTCGATCGCTTTCAGCAGGTCCTTCCGCACGTAACGGGTGGTGAAGACCAAGCGGTCGTTGATCGCGCGGGACAGCGTACCGCTGAATTCGCGGGACGTGTACGGCTTGATAGACGGATCTATCCCTTCTATATCGCCAGCCGCATTGATGGGGAGAGTGCGATTGTCGTACTGGGTGATTTTCGTGCCGCCCGCGCCAGGGTTGGCAAAGCCAAGGGCACGGACATCCGGGTTATCTAGCCGGTAGGCATGGGAAACCCAATAGTCGGATCCAAACGATCCGCGGGCTAGTTCGTACTTCAAGACGTCGTAGAAGATGCCGAAGCTTCCGGCGAGCTTCCATTTGCCGTCCCCCCTAACGTCCCAAGCCCCGCCGATGCGAGGAGCGATCTTGCTGCCCCAACCGAAACGAACGGGGTCGGCAACCTTCTTGCCATTTACTTCCTTCTTGTAAGGAGGCAGGAACTCGTTCTCGAAACGGACGCCGATGTTGAGCGTGACATTCCGATGGACGCGCCACTGATCCTGCAGGTAGAAACCCTGGTTGTAGCTGTTAACGTCGCCGAGGTTGCGGACGCCATCCTGCCAGATGTAGTAGCCGTAAGCACCGGTGACGCCCTGGGTCGAACCGCGGGAAAAGGAGTCGCCCCAGAAAACCTGAAACGATCCGTTGGTGAAGTTAGTGCTGACATCGTTGGAGACACGAGCGCGGCTGTAGCCAAATTTGAAAATGTGCTGCTGGCCAGCAACGCTAGCAATGTAGCTTGAGTCAAGATAGAGGTTCTGACGGGTGGTGATATCTTTCACGACGCCAAGCGTGGTCGTTACGTTCCGAAAGCCGTTTGCGCCCGCGAAGGCCGCAGGCACCGGTGTCTTGGACTGCGAGGACGCGGTTTGATACTGGAGAAACGGTTGCCCGGAGAGTCCGTAGTTGCCCGCTTTGTCATTCTGATACTTATAGCCCCACCGCGCGGTCGCCAGCCATCGGCTAGTGATGGAATAGGTGCCACCGACAGTCACCGTCTGCGACGGTTGGTATCCGCCCTGGATCGAAAGGTCGTTGCTCGGAGCCGCTACGCGGGCATCGGGATTTGGGAGCACCCCAGTCTGTTTGAAAGGGGACCAGGTCCAGGAAGAGTTCACCTGAAGCTTAGCGAACGGATTATAGTCGACGCGCGTAAAGCCATAATGAGTCTTATCCGTCCGTTCAAAATCCCGCGTGCCGCTGGCATACTTTACCGTGCGGGTCGTGTGGAACAGTTCCGGGGAGTACCCCGCGGTAAAGAACAGGCTGTTTTTCACGATCGGGCCGCTCAGTGTCAGGCCGGGGTAGCGGAAGGATTAATTGTCTTTCGGGCGAGCGAAAAAGTCAGAGGCGTTGGCGTTCAATGGAGAGCGTTGGTACCAGCCGCGAGGACGGGGGTTTAATTCGTCGTTAGTGAACTGGTAGAAGCCCACACCATGGAGGCTGTTGGAGCCGCCCTTGGTGGAAACGTTTATGACACCACCAGTTGCGCCGCCGAATTCAGCTTCGAAACCGCCAGACTTGATCTGGATTTCCTGGATAAATTCGAAAGGAATCGAGTTCTGTACGCGGAGAGAACCGCGGCGGATGTCCGAGACGTCGACACCGTCAACTAGGAAGGCGTTCTCTGAGCCAGAGGCGCCATCGATCTGGAAGCCGCCCACGCCGGCATTGCCGTTCTTGTTTTCGCTGCGAACACCGGGCGCCATTCCGAGAAGCGAGTGAAAATTACGGCCTTTGGGGAGTGCGTCGAACGCAGCGGCGCTGATATTCGTAGAGGTCTTCGAAGAGGTCACGTCGAGTGATACCGCGGAGTCGCTCACTTCCACGACCTCGGAAACAGTTCCAACAGCCAACCTGGGGTTGAAGTCGAGTTGCGCTCCAAGCTTAAGGTCAATATTCCGTTGGACTAGCTTAGCGAAGCCAGTCTTGCTAACTGTGATGGTGTAGATGCCGATCGGAAGTCTCGGGAATAGGTACTTGCCCTCTGCGTTGGTTGCGACGTCCACGCCTTTTGGCAGGATGGCGCTTACGGCAGAGACGGTAGCTCCCGGAACGCCGGCACCCGTTGCATCGGTGACGATGCCAGTAATAAGACCGGTATTCTCCTGTGCTAAGCCGGTTGCCATGGAACCGATAAGCAGTGAGAGGCCGAGAAAAGTTCGCGCAGCAAAACTCATGCATTGGCCGCGCGTGCGACTAAAGTTTGAAATCATAAAGACCCTTTCCCTACACAATTGACTTGGACTAAAGGCTTCCCTTGTGAAGAAGCCCAGACGCACTCCTACGCAAGCGACTATGCTCGCCAGGTAGGTGGGAGACCGTTGGATTGCATAATGACGGCAATGTAATCCAAACGTAACGCCCGGTCGGCTGAGGTTACCACGAAAGGGAGGTGCTATGGTAAACGGCTGAGCCCGCGATCCCGCGCGATTTTTAGGCGAGCTGGAATTTCACGTTCGCAAGATGACCTTTAGCGAGTCGTCGTCCATTTGAAACGACGCGTCGAGCGAGATCCGTTCGTTCACGCCGTGTTCGAGAGCCTCAACGATTGCGGGATGTGGCCGGTCGAACTCGTTACCAGTGCGTTCACACGTAATCGCGACGATCCCGCCGGGCTTCACCATGCGAACCGCCTCCCGGAGCACACGCACCGGATCCGCAAAATGGTGCAAGGCCGCATAAGGTGGAAGCGGAATCAAAGGTCTCCTCGGCGAACGGAAGATGCAACGCGTCGCCACGGGCGAAGACTACATTACTGTAGCCGCGTTTTTCAAAGACAAAATTGGCCATCTGAATCGTCTGGGCACCACTATCAATAGTCACCGTCAAACGGCCGAGGTTTCACCTAGCCGGTGATGAGGAGCTGGCGGTCTCGAGGCCACGCCGGGCTCGCGCCAGCTTCACCGCTTGTTCGACGTGCCGAATGCCGATCATGTTGTCCGCGTCATAGTCGGCGAGCAGGGGGCCGCGGATGGGGTCGAGCACCTTGTACGGGCGTTTGACGGTCGACCGAACCGCGATGGGGAAGCGCTTAGACGCGACAACATAACGACCGTCCGTGTCGAAACGAAGTCGGGCAGCGCCGGTTCAGGGTCAATTCAAGTGAACGGAGCCAGCGCGCTCGAAAACGTTTTCGTCCTTGATGGAGTAGACGCCACAGATTTGAACCAGGGCCAGCTTCGCTCCGCGAATGCGATTCCATGTGAGTTCATCGGCGAAATCCAGATCGAGACCGGTGGCTATGAAGCCGAGTTTGGCGGTGCTTTGGGTGGAGTGATCAACGTCCGTTCCGAGGGCGGAAGCAATACGTTCCACGGGGAAATCAATACTCAATTCACGAGCAACCTGTTGAATTCTCGGCCTCGTGGCTTCTGGCAGGCTTCTCCGGCCAGCGCCTCGGCGGCCGATTTCTTCGCGCCTAAAGAAGATAAGTACCGGACCGTGTATCCAGGCTTCAATCAGGGTGGGGCGCTCATCGAGAATCGCCTCTTTTTCTTCCAGGGCATTCAGGCGACGTTCACCCGCCGCGAGGGGAACATTGCTTACGCCGCTCCCACGGGTGCGCGCGCCAATACACGACGGAGACGATTGAGCATTTCACGGTTTCCCGGCTCGATTGGGCTGCCACGAAGAAGCTGAATGTCAGCTCCTCCGACTTCTGGTCTCCTACCCGGGTCAGCTTCGCGGCCCATCTACAACCTGGCGATTGCTTACCAGAATCCGCGCGAAATCCGTTTCGGAATTCGCCTGATTTTCTAGAAGTTGCGGTGACTTAACGAGGGGGCGCTGCTTCGGCAGCGCCCCTTTTTTCGTGCTGTGCTCGCTAGTCCGGCGTGGTCCACTTTGATGGAACGGAGATCCAACCTTTAATAGGTGGCCTTGAGATGCCGGGAGATCCAGTCGTAGGCGGCGAAGCGCACCGGATCGGGGAAATCGTGCTCACAATCCGGGTGTTCTATGCGAAGCCGGTTCTCAGCCCCGTACAGCCGGAAAATCGGCAACGCCGCGTCCCGGATGCGGTCCACGCTCGCGTAGCGAAAGTTGGCATCCCTTAACGGGGCGTTCACAAAAACGGCGCGGGGAGCCAGGGCGGCGACCAGTTCGTAGAAATCAAACGGCACGCTCTGGGGCGAATTCAAGTACCGCGCCATCCGCATCATGTAACGATCTTGCACCCAGCCCTTGATGTTGCCGCCGTAATAATCCAGGAATGAATCGAAGCCGCAACTCGACACCACGACACGGATTCGTTCGTCGTGTACCGCCGTGTAAATGGCGTTATGCCCGCCGAGGGAATGGCCGATCGCCGCATATCCCTCTTTACGAACCTCGGGCATGGCGTCGAGGAGATCGAGCGCCCGCAGGTTATCCCAAATAGCTTTCATCGTGCCGCTGGCATAGCCGAGTTGCTGCAGGTTCGGCTGATAGTCGGCCAACTGGACGTAACTGGGCGAGATCGTGATGAAGCCGCGCTCGGCCAGCTCAGAGGCGTATTGCCGATTCGGCCGGCCCCCGAGCCCGACGACGACTTTGTACCCGTCGACGTTGTCGGTGGGGTGGAGGCAGAGTACTCCCGAGGCCTTACGGCCCGCCAGGGCGGTCTTCGGGATACAGAGGAAAGCGGTGGTGCGAGAGTTTGGCTCGGCGGAGTATTCAATCGCCCGGCGGAGGTAAGTGCCCATGTCGGTCTCGTTCTGAATCTTCCCGTCTAACGGACAGCGCTTTTCCTGGGACGGCAGTGGACCGGTGATTTGGTGCATCCCGTCGAGCGCCTCCCGACGGCGGCTCTCCCACTGCCGGGGGCTCCGGGCGATTCGGATCTTCCCTTGGTCGTGATATTCGAGGAGATTGGTTCGGCTGAGCCCGCGAAGTGGCGGTACCGCGGACGGGGTCTGCGCGCTGGCCAGCAGAGGAAGCCCCGCGAGAAGAAATCGGCGATTGACCCCCAAAGCTGCCTGGATTCGTGTTGATTCGTTCATCGCTGCTCCTTGTCGATTGTGACACGCCCCCAAAAAGCCTTCCATTGTTCTATATTTCTGCTAAGATCGAAATAGTCGAGGTCCGAGCTCATGAATGAATCCACTGTTCCGATGAAAGAGACGATCCAGCAGAAGTACGGCGAGGCGGCCCGAAGAGTCAGCTCTGGCGGAGGCGGATGCTGCAGCGCATCCGGTGCCTTCGGCGATGTCGACCCGATTACGAAGGATCTGTACAGCGCCGATCAATCCTCGACTCTGCCGGAGGAGGCGGTGCTGGCTTCGCTGGGGTGTGGCAACCCGACCGCCCTCGCCGATCTGAAGCCGGGCGAGACGGTGCTCGATCTGGGTTCAGGCGGAGGGATCGATGTCTTGTTGTCGGCCAAGCGGGTTGGTCCGTTGGGTAGGGCTTACGGCCTCGACATGACGGACGATATGCTCGCGCTGGCCCGTGAGAATCAACAGAGAGCCGGGGCGACGAACGTCGAGTTTTTGAAGGGGGACATCGAGCAGATTCCTTTGCCGGATGCGTCGGTGGATGTCATCATTTCGAACTGTGTGATTAACCTATCGGCGGACAAAGATCGGGTGTTCGAGGAAGCGTACCGCGTCCTCAAGCCGGGTGGTCGCTTGGCGGTTTCCGACGTCGTTGTGCGTGGTGA
>JBBRIO010000286.1:0-6870 GCA_038220855.1 Bryobacterales bacterium
ATCCGGCGATTCATGAGCAAACGACGGGTCCGGAGATTTGGAACGACCTTGAGGGGGACCTGGACGCGTTGGTTTGCGGAGTGGGGACGGGGGGGACGATTACCGGCATTTCGCGCTACTTTAAGAACACGCGCGGTAAGAACATTTTGTCGGTGGCCGTGGAGCCGACTAATAGTCCGGTGATCAGTCAGACGCTGAAGGGCGAGACGGTAAAACCGGGGCCGCATAAAATTCAGGGGATCGGGGCCGGGTTTGTGCCGGATACGCTGGATCTGTCGATGGTGGATCGGGTGGAGCCGGTATCGAACGAAGAGGCGGTGGAGATGGCTCGCCGGTTGGCGAAGGAAGAGGGGATTTTGTGCGGGATTTCGTGCGGGGCGGCGGCGGCGGTGGCGCTGAAGATTGCACAGGAGCCGGCGATGAAGGGAAAGAATATGGTGGTGGTGTTACCGGATTCAGGCGAGCGGTACCTTACGAGTGTGCTGTATGAAGGGATGTTCGACTAAATAGAGGGGTGGGCGGGCGCGTAACTCGATGTTCTGGTTGCGCGCCCGCCCTTCGTAACGGGGATTATACATATAGCGTCCCGGCCGGTTCAAAGGTTACGAATCGGCCATTATTTTTCGAGGGCGAAATAAAGGCGAAAATAACTCTTGACCTGATGGGCCGATCTGCCGTATTCTGGGGGCGAACAAAGAGCAAAGATTGTGATCGAGGTTCCTTCCCATGGTTAAGTTTCAGTTGGACGCCAATTCCCTAACACCGGCCAGTACCCCCGTGCTGGTTGGGCCCTCCGGCTGGAACTTTCCCCAGTGGGAGGGCGTGATCTATCCTTCGGGGAAGCCGAAGGGGTTTCACCCTTTGCAGTTTGTGGCGGAGCGGTTCGACGCGGCGGAGATTCCGGCGACATTTGAGAGCTTACCGCGGCCGGAGTTGGCGAAGTTGTGGCTGGATAAGACGGCGATGAACCCTCGTTTTCAGTTTGTGGCGCGGCTGCATCGGCAGTTTACGCACGAGCGCCGGCTGGAGATACCAGCGGTGGAGGCGTTTTGTGAGGGACTGCGCCCGTTGCGGCGGGCGAAGAAGTTAGGGGCCGTGCTGATGACGTTTCCGTGGTCGTTTCGGTTCACGCAAGAGAATCGCGACTATTTTATCCAGTTGCGGCGGGCGTTTGCTGAGTTTCCGCTGGTGGCGGAGATGCGGCACGCGAGCTGGTCGTGTCCGGAGGCGATTGGCACGCTGATCGACTACCGGGTTGGTTTCGCAAACATTGACCAGCCGGAACATATCAAGGGGATGCCGGCGACGTCGTTTCTCACTTCAGGGGTCGGCTATGCGCGGCTGCACGGCAAGCAGCGGCCGGACTGGTTTGCGGATTTCGAAGAGCGGCAGCCTTCGCGGGGCAGCGGCTATAAGTATTCGGCGGTGGAACTGGATGGGTGGCAGACTCGGATTCAAGACGTGGCGGCGTTTGCGGATAAGACTTTTGTGTTCTTCACGAATGACGCGGGTGGGCAGTCGTTTTGGAACGCGCTGGAGATGAATCGGCGGTTTGTGATGCCGAAACGGAAGCCGGGCCGGGCGGAGAGCGGGCTGTTCCGGGAACTCGCGGTCGCCTAGCGGAAGATCCTATTGCCGCGGCGACGAGGTCAGGCTTCTATGCCCTTAGCTGGCACGGTCAGCCCATGTACGGGACACCCGGACCGTCCGTTTCGAGGCCCCATGCGAGACGTGCCCACTACGCGAATGGCTTTGGCACCGGCTGGAAATAGAAAGGTGTTCAGTTTGGCGCGGCCGTTCTGAGTCTGGCGATGGGTAACAAGGACAACAAAGTCGCAGCAAACGTGGCCCAGTATGTTTGGAACGATTAGGGGGAGAGTGTGGTTTAACCGTCTAGAATTGTTCAGTTTCCAGATCGTTGCAAACATAGCCCTTTTGGAACCGCGCGTGCCCGACCCATGCGGAGCGGTTGGACCGGTCTGGATTCGGTTCGGGCCGGTCAGGCCGTTCTGCTGCAATCCAGCTTTGATGTTCGTCTTGATCTTCGTCTTGATCTTCGTCTGGCTGAGCGCATAAGCCCAGAGCTTTTGATAACCGGCGCACAGTATTTTTTGCCGCCAGGTTATTGCACCTTGCGACGCCTCGGCACCGTAACATCTGCGGCCTCGTATTGCTGGCTTTTAAAATGCGAAGGGGCAAACAACGCACAATTCGGGGCGAGAGCGAAGCCGGCGTTTCAGCAGAAGCGTAACCATTTGCAAGAGGAACTACGGGGCAGGCGAGGAATGGTAGCGCTAAGGAGAATTGAACTCCTGCCTGGGCCTTGAGAGGGCCCCGTCCTAACCACTAGACGATAGCGCCACGCCTGAACGTTAGATTAACACAAGGCCGGGCGCTATCCTAGAGGGGTGAAGCCTGAAATCATGAGTCCGGCGGGGTATTGGCCGCAGTTGCGAGCCGCCGTCGAAGCCGGAGCCGATTCGGTCTATTTCGGGCTGAAGCACTTTACGGCGCGGGCCAAGGTGGGCTTTTCGCTTGAAGAGTTGCCGGAAGTGATGCGAACCTTGCACGAACGCGGGGTGCGCGGGTACGTCACCTTCAACACACTGGTGTTTGAACACGAGCTGAGCGAGGCCAAGCGAGTGCTGGCCGCGGTCGCTAGCGCCGGGGTGGACGCGGTGATCATTCAAGACGTCGGGGTGTTGCGGATGGTGCGGGAGTTGGCGCCGGATCTGGAAATCCACGCGAGCACGCAGATGAGCATCACGAACGTCGAGGGCGTGAGATTGGCGCAACGGTTGGGGGTGCGGCGGGTGACGCTGGCTCGTGAGCTTTCGATCGAAGAGATCGGCAAGATCAAGGCGGCGACCGATTGCGAACTGGAGATTTTCGTTCATGGTGCGCTTTGCGTCGCCTATTCGGGGCAGTGCTTTTCGTCGGAAGCGTGGGGCGGGCGGAGCGCGAATCGGGGGCAGTGCGCGCAGACCTGTCGGTTGCCGTATGAATTGCTGGTGGACGGGGTGGTGGAGCCGCTCGGGGATGCCCGGTACCTGCTGTCTCCGGGCGACCTGTATTCGCTGGAACACGTCGGGGCGATGGCGGCGGCGGGGGTGAGCGCGTTTAAGATTGAAGGCCGTTATAAGGACGCCGAGTACGTGGCGTTGACGACGCGGGCGTATCGGATGGCCGTGGACGGGGAGCCGGTGGCGGGGCAGAAGCCGCTGCTGGAGCAGGTGTATTCGCGGGGGCTGGGGGCGCATTTTCTAAGCGGGACAAACCATCAGACGGTGGTGGCGGGGAGGTCGCCGCGGCATCGGGGGGTGAGGCTGGGGACGGTGTGCCGGGTGCTGGGCGAGTCGGTGGTCGTGGATCTGGAAGTGCCTTGCAAGCCGGGGGACGGGGTCGTGTTCGACGCCGCGGACTGGCGGAGCCCGCAGGAGCGGGAGGAGGGGGGGAACGTCTACGGTGTCAGTCAGAAGGGTGAGATGAGTTTTGCCAACGGGGCGATTGACTTCAGCCGGATTCGGCCGGGGGATTGGGTATGGCGGACGCACGACCACGATTTGGAGAAGCAGGCGAAGCCGTATACGCAGGGTTCGCTTGTGCATAAGCAGCGGGTGGATGTGGTGGTGGAGGCTCGGGTGGGCGCTCCGCTGCGGGCGGTTTGGACGGTGGGGGCGGTGACGGTGACGGTTGAATCGCCGGTGCCGCTGGTAGCAGCGCAGAGCCGGGGATTGACGCTGGAGGCCGTGCGGGAGCAGTTGGAAAGGTTGGGCAATACGGCGTACGAATTGGGGACGGTGGAGTTGACCGTGGAGGGATTGCCGTTTGTGCCGGTATCACTGTTGAACGCGTTGCGCCGGCAGGCGGTGGAGCGGTTGCAGCAGCGGCAGGCGGAACGACCGGCCGCGGTGATCGGCGAGGTGAGTTTGACGGTGACGCCGCGGGCGGCCGTGGACGGTCCGCCACAACTCCATTTATTGGTGCGGACGCCGGAGCAGTTAGAGGCCGCGATTGCGTTGGCTCCGGCGAGCATTACGCTGGATTATCTGGACTTGTATGGGCTGCGGCCGTCGCTGGACCGGGTGTTGGCGACGGGGCTGACGGTGCGGGTGGCGACGCCGCGGGTGCTGAAGCCGGGCGAGGAGAAAATGGCGGCGTTCATGCGCAATCTGGGGGTGCCGTTGCTCGTGCGTTCGGCGGGGTTGGTGGAATCGTTGCAGGGCCGGGCGAACATGATTGGGGATTTCAGTTTGAACGCGGCGAACTCGTTGACGGCGGCGGCATTTTTGGAAATGGGTTGGGACCGGATTACGCCGACGCACGACTTGAATGCGGAGCAGGTGGCGGACTTGGCGCGGCGGGTGGGGCCGGAGCAGATCGAAGCGATCGCCTATCAGCACTTGCCGGTATTCCATACGGAGCATTGTGTGTTCTGCCGGTTTCTGTCGACCGGCACCTCGTACAAAGACTGCGGGCGGCCGTGCGAGACGCATCAAGTGGCGGTGCGCGATCAGCAGGGTCGGGCGCACCCGGTGTTGGCGGATGCTGGTTGCCGGAATACGATTTTCGGGGCGGAGGCGCAGGAGGCGAGCGCGCATTTGAACCGTTGGCGGGAGGCGGGGATTCGCCACTTCCGATTGGAGTTTGCGCACGAGACCGGGGCGCAGGTGACGGCTATTGCGGGGCAGTTTTTGCAGGCTCTGTTGACCGGGCGGAAGGTGAGCCTGGCGGTGGCGACGACCGAGGGCAGCCTCTTTATTCCGCACGACTATCTGATCTTCCCGATCCTCCAATGATTCGCAAGATAGGGCTGCTGGTGGTTCGGGATAACCGGATTCTGCTTTGCCGGAAGAGCCGCGGCACGTCGCTGCTGATTCTGCCGGGCGGGAAGCCGGAGGGGGACGAGACGGAAGAGCAGGCGCTCAAGCGGGAGATCCAAGAGGAGCTTGGGACGACGGTAGGTGCTATAGAACACTTCGGGAGATACGAGGACGAGGCGGCGGGGGATTCTCGACGGGTGAGTATTTCGCTCTTCACCGGGACATTGGGTGGTGAACCGAGGGCGAGCGGTGAGATCGCCGAGTTGATTTGGTTCAGCCCGGGGGATGATTCCGAGTTGATCTCGCCGAGTTTGCGGCGGCAGATTTTGCCTGATCTGCTACGACGGGGCATTCTCCGATAGAATCGTCGCGATGCCTCGCTACATTTTGCTCCTGCTTGCGACGACGGCCCTGTGGGCTGGCCGCAATGAAGATATCCCGTTCCGGAAGCACCAACTGCACTACGGAGCCAATGAAACGGCGGCGCTGGCCGATATCAATGGCGACGGGCGGATGGACGTCGTCAATGGGGAATACTGGCACGAGCAGTTGCCGGGGAAGAAATGGAAGAGCCACAAGTTTCGGACGGTTGGTTTTTTGAACAACTACATCGACAACTTCACGGACTTGATCCTGGACGTGAACGGCGACGGCAAGGTGGATGTGATTAGCTGTTCGTACTTTTCGAAGCGGATTGCGTGGTTTGAGAATCCGGGCAAGACGGGTGAATGGAAAGAGCACCTGATCGACGAAGGCAACAGCGTCGAGTTCATGTTTTTCGTGGATCTGAACAACGATGGGAAGGCCAACGAGATTTTGCCGCAGTTCGGGGGCAAGGGGCCGACGGTTTACTACGAGTACGTGAAGGGCAAGTTTGAGAAGCGGGTGGTGAACGAGAAGAATTTCGGCCACGGGATTGGGGCCGGGTATTTTAACGGAGATGGTAAGACGGACATCATCACGCCGAAGGGTTGGCTGGAGGCACCGAAGTGGACCGAGCACGCCTTTTGGGATATCAAGAAAGCGACAGGGTTTATGTATGCGCTGGACGTAAATGGGGACGGCAAGAACGACATTGTTTGGCCGCATGCGCATGACTACGGGATCTATTGGTTGACCCAGGGAGCGGACGGCAAGTTCAGCAATGAACAGAAAGTGGACGACGTTTGGAGCCAGGCGCACGCGACGGCGCTGGTGGATTTGAACGGGGACGGCAAGAAGGATTTGGTGGCCGGGAAGCGGCTATTGGCGCATGACCATGAGCCGGGCGTGAACGACTCGCTGGGCATCTACTGGTATGAGTATCAGCGGACGACGGACGGCAAGCGGATCGAATGGGTGCGGCACATCATCGACTACGGCGGCATGGCCGGGGCGGGGATGCAGATTGCGGTCGGTGATGTGGATGGGGACGGGGATTTGGATATTGTCGTGGGCGGTAAGGGTGGTTGCTACTGGTTTGAGAACCTGACGAAATGAAGAGCATTCTGATTTTGACGGGGGACGCCGGGGAGGGCTATGAATGCTGGTACGCGATTCACCGATTGCGGGAGGAGGGTTATGAGGCGGTGGTGGCGGCACCGGAGAAGCGGCGGCTGAATATGGTGATGCACGACTTTGAGCCGGGGTGGAGCACGTATCGGGAGCGGCCGGGGTATGGGGTGGATGCCGAGTTGGCGTTCGAGGATGTGCGGGCGGCGGACTATGACGCGGTACTGGTGCTGGGCGGGCGAGCCCCCGAATATCTGCGGAACGACGGGAAGGTGTTGGCGATCGTGCGGGCGTTTTCTGAGGCGGGCAAGTGGGTATTTGCGATTTGCCACGGGATTCAGGTGCTGATTGCGGCGGGGCTCGTGAGGGGCCGGCGGGTGACTTGCTATGAGCACGTGAAGTTTGAAGTGACGCAGGCGGGCGGGAAGTGGGAGCACTGGCAGGCGGTGCGGGATGGGCACCTGGTGACGGCGCAGACGTGGGAGTCGCATCCGGAGTTTTACCGGGAGGTCATGGAGTGCCTGGCGATCTAAATCGCTATATAGCGCTTTGCGCC
>JBBRIO010000287.1:0-6854 GCA_038220855.1 Bryobacterales bacterium
CGCGCTAAAGAAAATCAAAAACGACCGCCTGCGCCAGGCGCGCTAAAGAAAATCAAAAACGACCGCCTGCGCCAGACGCGCTAACCCTACCCCAACCCAGGAAACAAAGAAAAGGGCCGGAGTCTTTTGGACTCCGGCCCTTTTCTGTCAAAGTAGCCCGACGGTAGGTTTTCCGCCGGACCGCAAAGCTTGTTTAATTAGTAACGATTCCGACCGCCGCCGCCGCCGCCGCCGCGATTACCGCCGCCGCCGCCGCCGCCGAATCCACGCTCCGGCTTCGGACGCGCTTCGCTAACGTTCATCGCACGGCCGTCAAGGTCCGTACCGTTCAACTCGTCGATCGCACGATCGCCCTCGTCATTGTTCGCCATTTCGACAAACGCAAAGCCCTTCGCCTGACCCGTGTCGCGGTCGGTGATCAGGTTAACCCGATCCACCGCACCATAAGACTCAAACGCGGAACGGATGCCGTTCTCGGTCGCACCGAAGCTGAGGTTGCCAACAAAAATGTTTTTCATAAATTTATCTCCTAAATCGAAGTTGCCCAGCAGCGAATTGGGCACGATCGGGAGAGAGGCTTTACGGCCAGACTGACGAAAAACACCGGAATCAGCGGATCGGACGAACAACGCATCTTCATCATAGCATGAAAGTCAAGTACCATCAGTAGAATGTCCTCTCACCGCCGCTCCTTCCTCGTCTCCGCCGCCGCCGCGGCCTCCCAATCCTGGGCCCAAGCTAATGACCGCCTCCGCGTCGCCATCGTCGGCGTCGGCAGCCGCGGCTCAGCCCACATCACCGAACTCCTCCCCGTCCCTAACCTCGAAATCGCCGCCCTCGTCGAAGTAGACGGTGCCCGCGCCGAAGCTGCCTCCCAAAAAATCTTCGCCAAAACCGGCAAACGACCCGTCCTCCACACCGACATGCGCCGCGCCTTCGATGACAAATCCATCGACGCCGTCACCATCGCCACCACTAATCACTGGCACTCCCTCACCGCCATCTGGGCCATGCAAGCTGGTAAAGATGTTTACGTCGAAAAACCCGTGTCCCACAATATCTTTGAAGGCATCCAACTCGTCAAAACCGCCCGTAAATACAACCGCATCGCCGCCGGAGGAACCCAACGCCGCTGGTGGGGACCATTCCGCAAGGCCGTGGAACTCCTCCACGCTGGCGTCATCGGCGACATCTACCAGGGTAACTTCTTCTTCCCCGGCGGCCGAGACTCCCTCGGCTTCAAACCCGTCACCAATCCCCCCGCCAACCTCAACTGGGACCTCTGGGTCGGCCCCGCCCCCATGCAGGATTACCACGCCAACTTAGTCCCCTATAACTGGCACTGGTTCTGGGACTTCGGCAACGGCGAACTCGGCAACAACGGCATCCACATGATCGATATCCTTCGTTGGGGCATGAAACAAACCCTCCCCATCTCGGTACGTTCCACCGGCGGCCGCTTCGGCTACAAGGATCAAGGTCAAACGCCCAACACCCAGAACGTCACCTGGACCTTCGCCGACGGTGCCTCCATGGTCGGCCAACTCCGCGGCCTCTACACCGCCGAAAAGATGTCGTGGGACTTCTACGGCTCCAAGGGACACATGCACCTCGATTCCAAGGGCGATTTCCGCATTCTCCTCGGTCGCAACAAGCAGACCGAGCCCGTTGTCACATACCCCGCCAACCTCGACCATTTCGCCAACTTCGCCGACGCCGTCCGCGCCCGTAACCCCAAACTCCTCCACGCCGAAATCGAAGAAACGGCTCTTTCGACCGCCCTCTGCCACCTCGGCAACATCTCTCACCGTTTAGGCCGCGAACTCCGCTTCGACCCCGCCCAGATGCTCTTCCCGAACGACGCCGAAGCCAACAAAATGCTCACCCGTCCCTACCGCGCCCCTTACGTCGTCCCCACCGAAGTCTAAACCTTTATCGTTTTCAAAACTGAATTGATCCCGATCAAATCAAACCGCTCCGGGTCAAAATCCTCCCCGGCCCATTCCCGGCGCTCGGAGTACTCTTCGTGGCTTCGGTCCTTCAGAATTGCCACTAAATCGCCATAACCCCAAGGCCCGCCAGAGTCCTCCTGCGGCGACCCCCGCTTCCCCGTCAGGCAACTAGCATCCGGGAATACTACGGCAGGGTCCGGAATCACCCGCTCCAGGGTCAACTTATGCCGCCAATCATCCCCAAAATCGTAAGTGTATAACAGCGATCCGCCCACCCCGCGCAGCACTTGGCCAATGGTAACTTTGTCTTCATCTCCCATCGGTAATTCGTCGTACTGCTCCATCTCTCTCGAACCCCAAACCTTACCCCCCGCCTCAAACTGATGCAGGTGGCAATCACTCCAGCCGAAGGCGACCTGCAGGACCGTGTGCAGCGTACCCAGTTTCATCTTGCTCGATACCAATACCCGTCGCCACAAAGGGGGCGAAACTCCCACTAAAACCGCTTTCAATTGATACAAGGTTCGAGTTGCATTCCGCGTCGCCATAGAAATATCTTACAACGCCACCCGCACATCCGTTCGCCCAAAATCATTCCCCTTAAAAAGCAATGCCTCATTCCGGCTCTTCGCCAACGCGTAAGCAAAACAATCCCCAAAATTCAACGCCGCCGGATGCCGGCCCCGTCCGAAACTGGAATACGCATGGAGAGCAATCTCGCCCTGCTCGAGAGTGACTGGTTCAATCGTGATTCCAGTCGACCGGAGCAAAACCTTAGCTTCCTGGAGTGTGTCCGGACCGCCCTGCCGATCCAGGACTATGGCCAGCTCAACGCGGCTAACGACGCTCAATCCGCAATAATCTGCGTCATAGATTAGTTGCGAATAACGACGCGCCTCCGGTTCCTCAAACAAAATCGCCACCAGCGCGGAAGTATCCACGATCATTTTGGCAAGCCGTATTCGTCGTAAAGCAAATCACCGTGATCAATATAGGGTCGCTTTACCCCAACCGCCGCCCGTTTCGCGATCGCCATCATCTCGTCCACCGTCGCCTTGGTCCGCTTCTTCTCTACCTTCTCCTGCCGGTCGCGCAGCGAATCGATGACCACCTTCGTCAGCGTCTCTCCAGTTCGATCGGCAATCTCCCGCGCCAACCGATACGCTTCCGGATCTTTTACACTCAAGCTCATGCCGATACCCGCTTTCTAGAAAATCTTCTATTATTCTACCACCGCCCCCTAAGGCTCCCGCGCCACCCGCATCCCCAACATCCGCCAAGCCTGCAACGACGGCCATCCCCCGCCGCGCGCATAAACCCTCAAATCATTAGCCTCAAAGAAAAACGAACCGCCCCGCATCACCCGATAAGCCCCCTTCTCCGGACCCTTCGGATTCTTCTTCGGCGACTCCTTATAATAATCGCGCTGATACCAATCCGAGCACCACTCCATCACGTTCCCGCCCATGTCCATCGCTCCATACGGCGAAGCGCCCTTCGGATACGATCCCACTTCTTTACCCGTATCGAACTTCTGCGCCCCCGCGTAATTCGCATTTTCCAACGAAATCGTATTCCCCCAAGGAAACTTCCGCTTATCGGTCCCCCGCGCCGCCTTCTCCCACTCCGCCTCGGTCGGCAGCCGGTACTTCTTCCCCGTCTTCGCCGATAGCCAATTGCAGTAAGCCGTCGCCGCGTCCCAGTTCATACCCATAACAGGGTATTTATCGCTCCCCGGCGTTCCGCCTCCATGGTTATTCGCCTGCGTCCAGTAAGGGCTCTGATCTTTCGGTACCACATACCCACCCGGCCAGAACTTCTTGTCCTCATAACCCGAGTCATTCAGAAACTTATTCCAATCCCCATTAGTAACTTCGAACTTACCAATGTAATAAGCGTCCAGAGTAACCACATGCGCCGGACCCTCCCGGCTGTCCCCGTCCCCGTTGGTGTCGCCCATCGTAAAAGTACCCGCCGGCACCACCAGCATCTCCCCATACCCGTCATTCACCGACTTCGGCAACTCCGCCGCGCTCAGGCCCACCGCCACTAAAAATACGAGGCTCTTCACTTCGCCCCTCCAAAAAAATTGTTCAGCTTCAGAAAATGCTTCAACTGGTCCATCCAAGGCCCATACTCCGGGCTCACCGTCGCTGCCCCAAATCCATGCCGCCCCCGTTGATACAGGTGCAACTCCACCACCGTCCCCGCCTTATTCATCTCCAAAAACAATTGCGCCGATCCATTGGCGGCCCCCCTATCATGCGCCGCCGCCAGCAGGAACACCGGCGGAAACTCCGCCAACTTCTCCCCCGGCCACGGTCGACCCGCGCTGTAAACCATGATGAGCGAATGCGCCTTCGACGACATCCGCTCCACCGGATCCGCCGCCTGACCATCGCCCGCCGTCGCGCTCGCCCCCACGATCCGCGCCATGCTCGACCCCGCGCTAAACCCGGCAAACGAAATTCGCTCCGGGTCAATCCCAAACTCCTTCGCCCGGCTCTTCACAAGCCGCAGCGCCCGGTTCCCATCCTGACCCCGTGCCACGTCGTCATACCGAGGGCTCAGCCGATACGTCAGCACAAACGCCGTCGTCCCCCAGTCATTAAACTTCTCGGCCACGTCAATTCCTTCCAGGTTGTACATCAGCATGATGTTCGATCCCCCCGGCGCAATGATCACCGCCGACCCGTTCGGCTTCCCCACCGGCTTGAACACGGTCAAAAACGGGGCGTCCAAGGGGCCATCCCCCGCCGCCTTCGGCACCTTACCCGCTTCCCAAAGCGGGATGTTGTAGTTCGGCTCAGCAGCAGGCAGCAGCGGAACGCACGCCGCGAAAAGTAGAAAACTTCGGATGAACATCGATTAGGAGGATATCATGTTACCTTCATGCGCTCTCTTTACGTCCAGGTCCTCCTCGCCATTGCCCTTGGCTGCGCCCTCGGCTACCTCGCCCCCGAAACCGGTACCGCCATGAAACCCCTCGGTGACGGCTTCATCAAGCTCATCAAGATGGTCATCGCCCCCATCATATTTACCACCGTCGTCCTCGGCATCGCCGGCAGTGAAGACCTCAAACGCGTCGGCCGCACCGGCGGCCTCGCCCTGCTCTATTTTGAAGTCGTCTCGACGATCGCCCTAGTCGTCGGCCTCGTCGTCGTCAACACCGTCCAACCCGGCACCGGCATGAACATCGACGCCAAAACCCTCAACGCCGCCTCCATCGCCGAGTACGCCAAGCCCGGCAAAATGGGCTCCACCCAGGACTTCCTCCTCCACATCATCCCCACCACCTTCGTCGACCCCTTCGCCAAAGGCGAAATCCTCCAAGTCCTCTTCCTTGCTCTCATCTTCGGCATCGCTCTCCAACGCATCGGCGGCCGCGAATCCTTCGTCTTCAAGCTCATCGAGCAAACCAGCGAGCTCTTCTTCGGCATCGTCAAAATCATTATGTACGCCGCTCCCATCGGAGCCTTCGGCGCCATGGCATTCACCGTCGGAGCCTACGGCCTCGGCAGCCTCCTCTCCCTCGCCAAACTCATGGGCACCTTCTACCTCACCTGCCTCGTCTTCATCTTCGGCGTCCTCGGTTTGATCGCCCGCTTCCACGGCTTCAGCATCTTCCGCTTCCTCCGCTATATCCGGGAAGAACTCCTCATCGTCCTCGGCACCTCCTCCTCCGAAGCCGCCCTCCCCCGCATGATGGCGAAAATGGAAGCCCTCGGGGCAGGGAAGTCCACCGTCGGCCTCGTCATACCCACCGGCTACTCCTTTAACCTCGACGGCACCTCCATCTACCTCACCATGGCCGCCGTTTTCCTCGCTCAAGCCACCAACACCCCCATGACCCTCACCCAACAGCTAACCCTTCTCGCCGTCCTGCTGCTCACCTCCAAGGGCGCCGCCGGAGTCACCGGCTCCGGCTTTGTCGTCCTCGCCGCCACTCTCTCCGCCGTCGGCGACGTCCCCGTCGCCGCCCTCGCCCTCATCCTCGGCATCGACCGCTTCATGTCCGAAGCCCGCGCCATCACCAACGTCATCGGCAACGGCGTCGCCTCCATCGTCGTCGCCGCCTGGACCGGTGACCTCGACCGCGCCGTCCTTAATGAACGCCTGAAAACTTAATCGGCTGATCGCTCCATAGCGCGATGGTCAGCGTATGGTTATCTTCGCGAATCCTCCCGTTCCGCTGCCAAACCGTCTGCAGCATATACCCAGCCTCCAGCCGCAAATGCGGCAGCAACTGCCGCGAAACCAAAAACATCACCCGGTTTTGATCAAACCGCCGCGGAAAATGCTCGGGCGGAGTCGGCATAAAGAACTCGTTGGCAAAGACTAATCCGGTCTTTCCGTGCACCGGCATCGTCGCCCGCGCCAGATACCGAAACCGATTCTCATACAAACTTCCCGGTAGCCGGCGGTTCTCGCTCCGAAACCGATTCTGCAGCTTCACCCGCCCAAACTTCAGCCGCACGTTCACATCCTGGAACAGCCGATGCTCCGTCCCCCGGCTCTTCGCCGGAAAGCTCCCGTAAGGGTAAGATTCCACAAACCCATACCCCGCCGTCAGATCAAACGTCTTGTTGATCTTGAAATTCACCCCCGGCCGAATCAGCAGATTCTGCCACTTATCTACAAAACCGTCCCGCCGCCACTGCCCCTCCAGATGCGCCCCCCATCGGCTCGTACCAATCGGATGGTCTCCAAAGTATTGTCCCCAGGCATGGACATTGGTATCCGTCTGCCCAAATACCGAGGAGATCGAACCCGTCAAAACAATTAAAAGAACAAAACGTAGCATTCTTAAGAATATCGTGTGTCGAAGCCCCCCGGTGGCCGAGTCGACGGACCTAGCTAAGCGGCCGCCAAACCACCTTCAAATCCAGCACGAATCCCGCC
>JBBRIO010000288.1:0-6854 GCA_038220855.1 Bryobacterales bacterium
TCAATACGTCGGGATCTTCAGCGAACAGCAGCGCGGTGCCGTCCCCCTGGTGAACGTCCAAATCGATCACCGCGACCCGCCATCCCCACCCGCGCATCCGCAGCCCGGCGATCGATACCGCAATGTCGTTAAACACGCAGAAGCCGGAGCCTTCGCCCCAAAAGGCGTGATGCGTCCCGCCCATCAGCGCTCCGCCAAAACCGCTCTCCCGCGCCGCATCGGTCGCCGCGAGGGCCCCGCCCACGCTCGCCAACGTTCGGAGCACCAACGCGGGAGACCACGGGAAACCGATCCTTCTTACCGCCGCCGCCGGCAACTCGCCGTGCAAGAATTGGCGCACGTACTCGGAGTCGTGCGCCTCGCAAATCTCCTCCACGTTAGCCAGCGGAGCGGGCAGGATCTGGAATCGCGGATCCCCCGTCAGCGCGTTTCGCAACAACCGGTACTTGCGCGCCGGAAACCGATGGTCCGGCGGAAGGCCCATGTCGTAGTGGTCGCAATAGTAAAGCCGCAGCAAGGCTACCGCTTGGTCAAATCGCGGATCATGATGTCCTTGAACCGCATGTCCCCCGCCCCGCCCGAGTGCAGTTGCAGCGAGATGCCACCGTCGAAGGACTTCGGCCGCGGATCCGTGAAATCCACCATGATCACACCGTTCAGCCGCGAGACAAATCGATTGCCTTCCACTTTCAGAAGGTATTCATTCCATTCGCCCTTGCGGACGACAGTTTCGTTCTCCGGCGACGGCCACACAATCCACTGCCGCCCGTCCCCATAAATCCCGCCGGTGTGTTGGCCGATCGTGCAATCGATCTCAAACTGCAATCCCTGCGTGATTTCCGGAGTGCCCGGCTTAAACTCCGAGTGAAAGAAGACGCCGCTATTGCCGGTCCCTTCGCACTTGAACTTCATCGACAAATGGAAGTCTTTGTAGTTTTCTTTGGTACGGAGATAGCCGTATTCTTTCGTCAGAGCCTCCCCGTGAATCTCGCCCTTAACGACTGTCCATTTCTCCTTGCCGATCTCCGTCCAGCCGCTCAGATCCTTGCCGTTGAAGAGCAGAACCCAGTCTTCGCCGGGAGCCTTCGCCTTTTTATCCTGCGCCATCGCGCACATTGCCAAAGCAAACAACAGAACAAATTTCATGTCTGTCATCATACTAAGGCTGTAACGATCTCTGCGGCGATCGCGTTGGCATGATGCTCCACGCGGTCCTGCGCGGGTCCCTCGACCATGACCCGGGCAAGTGGCTCTGTGCCGGAAAATCGCACGACGACTCGTCCCTGTTGTCCGAACTCGCCGTAGCATTTGGCGATCGCGTCCTGCACGGCGGACTGGTCTTCCAGCGGCTTCTTCACGCCGAATCGCACGTTGACGAGTTTTTGCGGAAACACCACAAAGTCGCGGCTTAGTTCGTCCAAATCGGATCCGGTGCGGACCATGACATCGAGCAGCAGCAGCAGCGTTAACAGTCCATCGCCGGTCGTCGCGTGCTCATGGAAAATCACATGGCCGCTCTGCTCGCCGCCCAACGCGGCCCCGCGGCGCACCATCTCTTCAAGCACATACTTGTCGCCCACAGCCGTCCGCACGAGCGAGATGCCACGCTGCGTCAAGGCCACTTCGAGGCCCAGATTCGACATCACAGTCGCCACCACCTCGGCGTTGGGCAAATGCCCCCGCGCGTGCATATCGCGCCCGGCGATGAACAGCACGTGGTCTCCGTCGATCAGTTTACCGCTCGCCGAAACGAACATGGCCCGGTCCGCATCGCCGTCGAAAGCGACGCCACACCAAGCCCCGTGCTCCACCACCGCCCGTTGCAAGGCTTCCGGATGTAGGGCACCACAACCCTCGTTGATGTTCTGGCCGTCCGGCCCGCCGCTCAACACAATCACCTCGGCGCCGCATTCGCGCAACAGAAGCGGCGCAGAAGAGTAGGCGGCACCGTTCGCACAATCCATGACGATCTTTCGGCCCGCCAGCGAATGCGGGAAAATCGAATCGAGATACTCGCGATACAGTCGATCGCGGAGCCCAAACCAACGCCAGGTAACCGCCTCCGGCTCCGGACCCGCTAAAGCGAAGATCTGCGTTTCCAGTTGCTTTTCGTCCGCATCGGGGAGCTTGTAGCCGGTGTGGGCGAACACCTTCAGCCCGTTATCCCGGTACGGATTATGCGACGCCGAAATCATCACCCCGGCCACGAACGGCCCGTTCTTGGTCGTCCAGGCCACGCAGGGCGTGGTCACCACCCCATGGTGATCGGGCGTCACCCCTGCCGCTTTCAACCCCGCCATCACCCACTTCGATAGCTGTTCGCCCGATTCGCGTGTATCCATCCCCAAGGCCACCCGCGGGTCAGGGCTATGCTCCCGGGCCCACTCCCCTAACGCCCGCCCAAAGGCGAAAACCGTCTTCGAGTCCAGCGGATACTCTCCCGCCACGCCTCGAATTCCATCCGTTCCAAAAAGTTGTTTGCCCATTTATTGTTCCAACGCGGGCTGCGCGATCCGCTCCATAACGATGCGCACCCGCACGAGCGAGCCTCCTTCAATGCGCACCTGCGCATCTTCGACAAAGGTGTTCACCTTCACTTCGCTTTCGCCAATGATTCCGCTTAAATCGATCGGATCCGTCTCGGCGCTCTGCAACTGTTCGACGCGGCTTTGCGGCCCCACTACGCGCAACACTTCCGGCAAAACTTCCTGCTTTAAGATCCGATACCCCGGCATTGGGGTGTTGGCGTACCGGATCAACACCGGCACGTCGCGCGCCGTCCGCTGTTCAAATCGCAACCGTAATTGCGACGGAATCACTCGTTCGAGCGTAACCCCTTGCGGCAAGCGGAGACTCTCGCGATCCAGGTTGAAGGTCCGCTCACCGGGCCGATTGACGGTGCTCAAGTCCACCACCAAAGCCGCGTCGGCCAAGTTCCCAGCCTCTAGCTTCTGCGGCGGCGCCTGCACCAACAGGTTCACCCGGCTCACCATCGTCGTACTCACTTCAAGCGACTTCGGAAAGTTTTTGTATTCCACCGGCACCGAGATCGAGGAACTCAATTCCTGCTCGCCGACCACGGCCACCCACAACGAACCAGCCAGGGCCACGCTGAGCGCCTTCATCCCCAGGTTTTCTGTAAATAGGTGCCTCATGCCCGAGTCTCCTTCGCAATCTCAACCTTTCGCTTGGCCTCCTGCCGGCCACGCCGAGTTAGAGCGGCTTCCACCCTTTCGGGAGTCACGTTGTACTCAATCTCGCCATACTGCGCAATCGAAATCCGCCCGGTCTCTTCGCTGACGATCAGCGACAAGCAGTCAGCCTCTTCGGTCACGCCGATCGCCGCCCGGTGCCGGGTTCCCAAATCGCGCAAAAGCTCAGGGTTCATCGTCAGCGGAAGGAAGCAAGCCGCCGCCGCGATGCGGTCTCCCTGCACGATCACCGCCCCATCGTGCATTGCTGATCCCGGGTGAAAGATCGCCAGCAGCAGGTCGCGGGAAATGGCCGCATCAAGGGGCACGCCACTCTCAATGAAAGTCCGGAGGCCTATCTCCCGTTCAACAATAATCAGGCCGCCAATCTTGTCCTGAGCGAGTTGCTGCACGGCCATCAGAATCTCGTCGACGGTCTCCCGGCGCTGCAGCCGGGACCCAAACCCGATCAGCCTTTGCTTACCTAGCCTGGCGAGGAGGCGCCGAATTTCGCTCTGGAACATGACGATCAAGGCGAAGGCGGTATACGGAGCCAACGTCGCCAGTAGAGTTCGTAACAGTTCCATCTTGAGCGCAAGAGCCGTCAAATAAACCGCCACTAAGACGAGCAGACCACCCAGCATATGCGCCGCCCGGCGGCCTCGAACAATTTGAATGAACTGGTAGATAATCACAGCCACTAGCAAGATATCGAGCCCGGCGACCCAAGTGAGGCGCGGCAGCGACGATACGAAGGGAGAGAGCAGTGGAATCATCAGGTCTTATAATTCTACCCTCTCCACTTCAAGCGGACTTGATTTCTGTCCAGAGCCGATCCCGGAGACGCTGTACTTCTGGCGTCATCGTTTCGAACCATTCGGCCCGCGCCATCACTTCGGTCGAAGGATAAAGCGTCGGATTGTTTCGCGTCTGCGGGCCGAGCAACGGTCGCGCCGCCAGGTTGGCCGTCGCCGTCCGCATCGAATCGGCCACCCGGGCGCTAACTTCAGGACGCAGCAAATAGTTGATCCAGGCGTGGGCTAACTCCTGCCTCGGACTCTCCCGTAGAATCACTGCGCAGTCAAGGTTCACCGGAAATCCTTCCCGCGGATAGACGAATCCCAGATGCGGCGCGGCGTCAATCGCCTGCTGGGCCGTCGTGGACCACAACTGGGCCGCCATGACGTCGCCCGCCACGACCTGGTCACGAACCTCGGAGTTCAAGTACGCGCGCAGCAGGGGCTTCTGCTTCAGCGCCTCGCGTTGAGCCGCGCGGAGTTCGTCCGGATTACGGGAGTTCAAGCTCAGCCCCAGCTTGCACAAGGCCGCGGCTAAAACCTCGGCTGGATCATCCAACATCGTCATCTTGCCCCGCAGTGCCGGGCTCCAAAGGTCCGCCCAACTCTCCGGCGCCGGCTGAAGCTTTTTATTGAAAAGGATTCCGGTGGCATTCCACATGTAGGGAATGGCGTAGTCAGTCAGTCCGGGCCGGACAAAGGCAGGGTCCAGATGCTTCCGGTTCGGCAACTGCAAAGCGTCCAACGCCACCAGCAGGCCTTGCTCGCGCATCGGTGGAACGATGTAGTGAGTGGGAAAAACGACGTCCCAGCCGGAGTTGCCGCTAAAAACGCGGGCCAGCATCTCCTCATTCGATTCGTAAATCGAGTAGCGGACTTTCACCCCGAACTCCCGCTCGAAGTTGGGTACGGTTTCTGGAGCGACATAGGCCGACCAATTGAACACGTTCAACTTTGGTTGTTTAGATCGGCCACAGCCGAGCCCGGCCAAAGACGCGGCGAACACCCGCCGCTTCATGCTTTCTGCAACCTTTCAGACACGACGATCAACATACCGAGCCCGACGAAGATCACCGTCGAGATCGCGCTCACGACCGGGTTGGCCCCCCGCCGCGCCATCGCATAGAGCACCATCGGCAGCGTCTCGGAATCGACCCCGGCCACCAGCGCCGTGATCACGTAATCGTCGAAAGAGACCGTAAAGGCCAGCAACGCGGCCGCCGCGATGCCCGGCTTCAACATCGGCAACGTCACCAGCCGAAACGCCTGCCATTCAGTCGCCCCCAGGTCAAGCGCTGCTTCTTCTAACGCCGGATCGGCCGTGCGCAGTCGTGCCATCACCACGAGCAAAACGTACGCCATCGAAAACGTCACGTGCGCCAGAATCACCGTCGACATCCCAAGTTGCAAATGCAAATACCGGAACGCCCATTGAAAGGTCGCCAGCATGGCGATGCCCGTGATGATCTCGGGCGTCACCAGGGACAAGTACATCGACCCGGATAACAGCCGCGAGTTTTTCTTCCATAATCCGTACGCGCCCAGAGTCCCTACCGCCGTCGCCACCACCGTCGAGACGATCGCGATCACGAGTGAGTTCCAAGTGGCTTCGGCCAACGCGCCGTCGTTCCACATCGCTTCGTACCAAATCAGCGAGAAGCCCTCCCACACCGTGAACTTCGACGAGTTAAAACTGAAGCCACAGAGGATCAGCAGGGGCACGTGGAGAAAGGCGTAGATCGCGATGACGTAGAGAGGCAAGAGCCGTTTCATAACATCTCCTCGCCGTCCCGCCGCAGCAACGCCCAGAGCAGCAGCATGACGACCGCCATCAACGCGAGAGAGAGAGCCGAGCCGAATGGCCAGTCTCGGGCCGAAGTGAACTGGTTCTGCACCAGGTTCCCGATCATCATGCTCTTGCCCCCGCCAAGCAGGTCCGGCGTCAAATACGCCCCCAGGGAAGGAATGAACACGAGCACCCCGGCCGCCCGCATCCCCGGCGCCGTTAACGGCAATACGACATGCAGCATCGCTTCCCAGGGCTTCGCGCCCAGGTCGGCCGCCGCTTCCAGCAGACCCTTATCCAGTCGCTCTAAATTGCTATATAGCGGTAGAACCGCGAACGGCAGATACCCGTAAATCAGCCCCACGACGACCGCCCCATCGTTGTACAACAGCGGCAGCGGCTCGCTGATTACTCCCATCCCAAGCAGCATCGAATTGATCAAGCCGGTGTCCCGCAGCAAGAACATCCACGCATAGGTTCGCACGAGAAAACTCGTCCAAAACGGCAGCATGACCAGATTCAACAGCAGAGTCTTCCGCGTTCCGCTGCGCGAAATATAGAGCGCCAGGGGGAAGGCCAACACGAGGCACCCCAGCGTCGCCGCCCCGGCCATGGCGAAGGATCGCAGCAGGATCACCCCGTATAACGGATCAAACAAGCGAACATAATTCTCGAACGTCCACGGCTCACCGACCCCACCGTAAACCCCTTTTGTCTGCAGCGAATACGCAACGATGATCCCCAAAGGCGCAAGAAAGAGCAACAGCGTGAACGCCCAAGCGGGCAGCAGGAACAACGCGCGGAGTCGCTTCATTCCGGTAGCGCCATCTCGTCGCTCGGATCCCACCACAGATGCACCCGCTCGCCCCGTTCAAACTGCCCTAACCCATGCGCAATCTGGGCCACCAAACTCTCTCGTTCCGCCGTCTGCGCTTCTACGCGAAAGCAGTCGCCCAGAAACATCGCTGAACTCACCGTCCCTTCTTTTACCCGCATCCCGCTCGGCGGCCGTTCCCTGGAAATCCGGGTCAACTCCGGGCGCACGCCGACGTCGCCCACCCAATTGACGGCGCCCAGAAA
>JBBRIO010000289.1:0-6844 GCA_038220855.1 Bryobacterales bacterium
GGCGGCGCCATCCCGGAGGAGTACCAGACCGAGTACGTCATCGACCGGGTGGAGGCGACGACCACCACTTGGCTTGGCCTTACGGTTGGCTGCGCCCGCTGCCATGATCATAAGTACGACCCGATCAAGCAGAAAGATTTCTACCAGTTTTTCGCCTTCTTCAATAACATCGCCGAGAAGGGTCTCGACGGCCAGAAGGGGAACGCTGCTCCGTTTTTAGCCCTGCCGACGGAGACGCAAACCGGGCTGCTGAAAGAGATTAACGAAGCGGTCGGCTCTCGCGAGAAACAGCTCGAAGCCTCGAACGTCCCCGCCCAACTCAAAAGCTGGGAAGCGTCGAAGACGTTCGCCGAAACATCTCGCCAAGGGCTGCTCGCGCATTACGAGTTCGAAGGGAACATGCTGGAATCGACCGGCAGCTATCGGCACGGCCGGTACCTCGGCCTGCCCCCGACGCCCCGCGACGGCCCAGTTGGCCAGGCGGCGACGTTTGATTCGACGTCGCTCGCCGAGGCTCCGGCTTCGCATGACTTCGACTCCACCAAGCCCTTCTCCATTGCCTACTGGTTCCGCGGCGGCAATAACATCGAGCCGCTGACCATCCTGCAGCAGAAGAACGAAACTGGCTGGCTCTTCACGCATGACACCATTTTCAGCATCGGCGACCTTCGTCGCGGATCGCATCTGATCATCAAGTTCTTCGGTCCTAACGGCGCTGCGCTTGAACTCCAAACCGCTCAGCCCTTCCCCTACGGCGACTTCGTCCACTTCGCCCTGAACTATGACGGTCGGGGCCGGTTCAGTTTGTTGCAGGACGGCAGGCCCGCCGAACTCGTTGCGACGAAGAACTCGCTCGGCACCGCAAACTTCAAGACCACCGCGCCGCTTTCGGTGACCAAACTCGTTGGCACGCTTGACGACCTCCGCATCTACAACCGCGAACTCACGCTGGCAGAAGCCCATCAGCTCGCGGTCGACGAACCGGTCCGTTACCTGCTGGACAACTCCGGCATCCGCCGCTCGAAAGAGCAGATGGCGACCGTTCGCGAGTACTACCTAACCTACGACGCCCCGGCGGAAACGAAGTCGCTCTACTCGCGCCTCAATCAGCTCAAAGCCGAACGCAAGGCTCTCGAAGCGGCGATCCCGACGACAATGGTAATGGCGGAGCGCGACGACGCGCGCGAGAGCTTCATCCTGCTACGGGGTCAGTACGATCGCAAGGGCGACAAAGTCTCCCCCGCCACGCCCGCCTTCCTCCCGCCGATGACGGCTAGCCTTCCCCGGAACCGCCTTGGCCTCGCCCAATGGCTGGTGAGTCCGGACAACCCGCTGACCGCTCGGGTCGCGGTGAACCGCATGTGGTCGAACCTGTTCGGCACTGGCCTCGTCAAAACGGTGGAAGACTTTGGCAGCCAGGGCGAGCAGCCCTCGCACCCGGAACTGCTCGATCTACTCGCCAGCCAGTTCGTCGAATCCGGCTGGGATATGAAGGCACTGCAAAAGCGGATCGTCCTGTCGGCGACGTATCGCCAGGTGGCCAAAAGCTCGCCAGCGCTGCACGAACGCGACCCTGAGAATCGACTCCTCGCCCGCATGTCGCGGTTCCGCCTGCAGGGCGAGTCTGTCCGCGACAACGCGCTGGCGATCAGCGGCCTTCTCAACCCATCGATCGGTGGCAAATCGGTTTCACCGTATCAGCCGAGTGGATTATGGGAGGACGTCGCTTACGGCGCCCAGTTCTCAGCGCAACGCTATGAGCAGTCGCACGGCCCGGACCTTTATCGCCGTGGCATGTACAGCTTCTGGAAGCGGACGCTGCCCCCGGCCACGCTTGCCACGTTCGACGCGCCCGACCGCGAGAAATGCGTCGCGCGGCGCGCCACCACGAACACCCCGCTGCAGGCGCTGGCGCTGTGGAACGACCCGACCTTCATCGAAGCCGCCCGCCAACTGGCCGACCGCACACTGGCCGAGGCTGGCCCCGATCAGAGCAAGCGGCTGCGTTTGATGTTTCGCATCGCGACGGCTCGGTACCCAACGGCGGTCGAGCTCCAACTCCTGCGCCAGACGGCCGATCAGCAGCTTGTCGAGTACAAAGCCAAGCCCGCTGACGCAAAAAAGTTAGTTGCGATCGGCGAGTCCGAATCGAAGTACCGCGACCCGATTGAGCTCGCCGCTTGGACCAGCCTCGCTTCGGCCATCCTCAACCTCGACGAAGTCATCACCAAGGAATAAGCCATGAACTCCCGCCGCGATTTCCTCGCCCAACTCGCCCTGTCCAGTCTGCTCTCCGGCGCTACGCCCACCAAAGCGAAGTCCATCATCTACCTCCACATGTCCGGCGGGCCATCACAGATTGACCTGTTCGATCCCAAGCCGATGCTGAAGAAGTTCCAGGGCCAGGATCTTCCAGCGTCGATCCGAATGGGCCAGCGGATTACGGGCATGACCTCCGGCCAGTCCACGCTTCCGGTCGCCAGCTCCATTTTTTCTTTCGGGAAGTACGGCCAGTCCGGCGCTCAACTTTCGGAACTGATCCCCTACCACCAGAAGATCGCCGACGACATCTGCATAGTCCGCTCGGTCAACACTGACGCGATTAACCACGACCCGGCCATCACGTTTATCCAGACCGGTTCGCAGCAGCCGGGCCGGCCGTGCATTGGCTCCTGGGTGAACTATGGCCTTGGCAGCGAGAACAAAAACCTGCCGGCCTTCGTCGTCATGATCAGCCAGAAGAGCGGCATCAACGTCGACCAGCCGTTGTTCTCCCGGCTCTGGTCGAGCGGCTTTCTGCCGTCGAACTATCAGGGCGTGAAGTTCCGGTCGGGTACCGATCCCGTTCTGTTCTTGAACGACCCGGCCGGCATCACGCCTACCACCCGGAAGAACATCCTGGACCTCTCGGCCAAGCTGAACCGGCAGCGTTCGGCTGAACTGGGCGACCCCGAAATCGATACTCGGATCGCGCAATATGAGATGGCTTATCGGATGCAGTCGTCGGTTCCTGAATTGACGGATTTATCGAAAGAGACTGAGGCGACGTACAACC
The DNA here is from genome assembly GCA_038220855.1 of Bryobacterales bacterium. GTDB lineage: Bacteria > Acidobacteriota > Terriglobia > Bryobacterales > Bryobacteraceae. Next base: position 3,056 of record JBBRIO010000289.1, read on the forward strand.
TTTACGGACCGGAATCCCGCAAGCCGGGCACGTTCGCGCAGCAGTGTCTGCTGGCTCGTCGACTGGTTGAACGCGGAGTCCGGTTTGTCCAGCTTTATAACCGGGGCTGGGACCAGCACGGCGACCTGCCGCGCGACCTCGCCCTGCAGTCCAAGGCCGTCGATCAGCCTTCGGCCGCTCTCGTGCTCGACCTGAAACAGCGGGGGCTGCTCAAGGACACACTGGTTGTGTGGGGCGGGGAGTTCGGTCGGACGGTCTATTGCCAGGGCCGGCTGACGGAGACGAACTACGGGCGCGATCACCATCCGCGTTGCTTCTCGATGTGGTTCGCCGGCGGCGGGATTAAGGGCGGCCAGACTATCGGCGAAACGGACGACTACTCGTATAACATCGTCCGCGACCCGGTCCATATTCACGATATGCAGGCCACTCTGCTTCATTGCTTAGGCGTCGACCATCTCAAACTTACTTACAAGTTCCAGGGCCGTTATTTCCGGCTGACGGATGTACACGGAAACCTGGTGAAGCAGATGGTTGCGTAGCCAATGCTCTGGCGGAGCTACTCGCGCAGAAAGCCTAAATAGCGGCCCATGTAATACGGCAGCAGGTACGATGTCCCGTCTGCCAGCGAGTTGCCGTCACCACCGGTATCGAGCCGAAACGGATCGTGATTCCAGTGGAAAACGATTCGCTCATCGACGGGCAGAACCTTGCCGTTCCGCTTCATTCCGCGGCCCTGCCCGAGCCTGTTGATGTCCCGCCGCTGGCTATTGTTCATGGCCCAGTTCCGCAGATCCAGGGGGAACCGCCGCAGCGTATCGACGGAATCTTCGAGCCAGGGCCCGGTCGGGGTCAGATCGTACATCCGGTGCGGATCGTCGAACTTCTTGCCCTTCAAGGTCGCCGCCGCTACAAAGTTGAAAAACGGGTTCAGTTCCGGCCGATCTAAATCCCAATACCGTTTCAACGAAAACGCATAGCGTTCCACCAGTTCCGGGTCGGTCTCGTACTGAAGCAGGCTGTAGTAACCCATGTAGGCCATTTCGTCGTCGCTCTGGTTTCCGTCGCCGACGCCTTGCGACAGTTTCGCAAACATCGCGTTCTGCGCATAGCCGTGCTCTTTGATCAGCCACTGCGCCACTTCGTGATATTTTTTATCTCCGGTGACATGGTGAGCTACCTTCAAATAGGCCAAAATGCTCAGCGAATTCAGCCCGCGCTCCTGCCACCAGTCTTTGTCCCTGTTCAACTGCGCCGGAGAGAAGACGGTCCAACGGGTTGGCTTTCCGTCCCAGTCGATCATGTTGAAGTCGTGGTTGACGAGGTGGTCGATGATCCGGACCACGACCTTCCGAACCTCGTTCTTCTCGGCGGGCGTTTGCGCTACGAGGTCGTAGTAGAGCGCATAGAAGAAGAAATGCCCGTCGAGTTCGTCGGAGCTTACGTCGGCCTTCCAGTACCACTTGCCGTCGGCGCTCTTCGGCCAGCGGGGCGTTAGCGCTTTCCATTTCCGATCCCGTTTCTGCATCGCCGCGTCGGTCTCTTTCGTGTACACTTTCGCGTTCGGGTCTGGGCCCGAGGTGGGCAGAATCGACCGAGCGACCAGGCCTGGCAACCCATTCGGCGTACCGCCTTGGGTGACCTCGCTCAAAAACGCGACGGCGCGAAAGGCCTTTCGCGCGCGCTCGAGCGACGCGGCGTCCTTCTTCACGGCGTACGCAAAGCACTGCGCGGCTCCGTACATGCTTGTCCACAGTCCGTCGTTGTCGCTGTCCTTCACGCCGTTCGCGGATCGTTCGAGCACGTAGCCGAACTCGGTTCGCCGATGCTGCTTTTCAATGGCGTCTTCATACAGCCGAGCCTTCTCGGCCAGGGTAATCTCACGAATCTGAATCAGCCCCACGCCGGCCGCGGTCCCTACGGCCACGTCGCCGCGCTTGTTCACGGCCACCGCCACCACCTCGTCGTTCGGAAGCCAGCGCTGCCCCTGCCGGTATTCCCATTCGGTGCCTTCCAGATGGAGCAGGCCTTTGGCCGTCCCAAACCAAATCGACCCATCGGCCGCCTTGGCGCTGCACGTGGCCGGCTGGAGGGGAATCGAACCCGGCGCGGCTATGCTCTGGGCCGGTATCGGTTCTTTCGCCTCGCCCTGATTGCTCCACTTGCCTTGGGCGTACACGAAAAGCTGTCCGTCGCTGATGGCGCGGATCTCTCCGCTGTCGGCAATTTGGATCGCTGTCACCCGCTTATTGGGCTGGTTTGGGTCGCCATCGAAACGCTTGCGCACCTGCATCGGAAAGGCTCCGAGCAGTCCGGCAAACATCAAGAGAAGAAAGAGGGGCATATGTGGCAGTATAAAGTCGAAATGCCTAAGTCTGCTGAAATCTGGCTCGCCCGTCACGGCGAGACCGCCTGGAGCCTCTCCGGTCAACACACCGGACGCACCGATTTACCCCTGCTTCCCAGTGGAGTTGAACAAGCCGAATCGCTTGGCCGCTTGCTGGATGGACGCAAGTTTAGCCTCGTGCTGACGAGTCCGCTGCTGCGCGCCCATGAGACCTGCCGCATCGCCGGCTACGGGGACGTCGCCGAAGTCCACCCCGACCTCGCGGAGTGGCACTACGGGGCGCTAGAAGGCCGTCTGACGGCCGACCTCGTCGCTGAGCGGCCCGGCTGGAACCTTTGGAAGGATGGTGCCCCGGAAGGAGAGTCGGTCGACCAGGTGACCGCTCGCGCGCAGAACGTCATTGACGCCTGTCTCAAGGCCGACGGTCCTGTCCTACTCTTCTCGCACGGCCACCTGCTGCGCTTCCTCGCCTGCGCCTGGATCGGGATTGACCCGCGCCAACTGGCACCGCGCTTGGCTCTCAGCACCGCCTCGCTCAGTATGTTGAGTCAGGACCGCCACTCTCGCGTCATCGGCAGTTGGAACCGGGTTTAGAAAAACCGCCCCACGCCCACGAACACCCGTCCATGGCCCCGGTCGCCGTACGCTCCACCCAGGTACACGGGGCCGATGAACGTCCGCACCAGGATCGCCCCCGCCGCGCTCGCCGCCACACCCGGGTAGAGCGGTGATCCGTACATTTTCCCCATCTGCACCCAACCCGCGCCGTACAACCGCGTCCCCAGAATCGATAGCCCCGGCCGCAGCTCCTGCAGGTAGCCGGCCGTACCCAGCCAATATTGATTCCCCAATAGCTCGTTGGTCGCATACGCCGGCAGCCGCAACGGTCCTCCGAGCGAGAACGTTCCGAAGCCCAGCGTCTGCGCGCCAATCGCGGTGCCCCCGGAGACCCCGCTGAATAACGACCCATTCTGGCTGACCCGCCGGAACCAGGTCAGTTGCAACTCCGCTTGCGGTCCGCGGCCAATGACGTGCTCATAGCTCGCCTCGATCCGGCCCCCCGCCCGCGGCACAATCGGGTCGTCGTAATCCAGATACCGAAACCGGGCCCCCGGCACATCCAGCCGATCGCTGAAGTTCGGTAGAACTGGGTCGCCGATGCGCCGCCGCGCCGCCAGCCACTTCGTTGCGTAGCCAAGCCGCAACTCGGCAGCCCGGCCAAACTGATAGCCCACGTCCGCTCCGGCTCCCCCATCGCGCAGGCGGTAGTTCGCCACCTGGGCCGTGCCTGAGTACAACGGAAACGCCGCATCGCCCACAAACGCCCGGGTTGCCCCAAACCAACGGCTCCGCTCGCCAAACGGCAGCCAATACTCGCTCGCCAACCGATACCGCGACCCACCCACCAGATCCGTCCGCCACTCCGCGCGCGATGTGCCCAA